>DATMYZ010000091.1:0-5400 GCA_035560675.1 Clostridia bacterium | reverse complement strand
GAGGTGCCTTGTGTGCATAAAGATTTGATTAGTTTAATTACAAATATGATGCCTAAGCTTTCAAAGGGGCAGAAGCAGATTGCTCGATATATCGTTGAACATTATGACAAAGCCGCTTTTATGACCGCTGCCAGATTGGGTCAGGCAGTCGGCGTCAGTGAGTCGACCGTTGTTCGCTTTGCTTCCGAGCTGGGCTATGACGGTTATCCGCAGTTGCAGCGCTCGTTGCAAGAGCTGATACGCAACCGCCTGACCACCGTGCAGCGTATGGAACTGACCGGCACACAGATTGGCGACGCCGATATCCTTAACCGCGTTCTGACGATGGATATCGACAAGATTCGGCGTACGCTTGAAGAGGTTTCTCGCGAGGAATTTTCTGCAACAGTCGACTCGCTCCTGACCGCTCGAACCATTTATATTCTGGGCATTCGTTCTTCGGCGTCGTTGGCAAGCTTTTTGGCGTTTTATTTTAACCATGTGTTTGACAATGTGCGTCTTGTCACTTCGGCTTCGACCTCGGATGTGTTTGAACAGCTTTTAAACCTTGGCAAGGGCGATGTCTTTATTGGCATCAGCTTCCCGCGTTACAGTAAGCGTACCCTGACCGCTATGAAATTTGCCAAGGAACGAGAAGCTACCACCGTTGCCATTACCGATTCCAGCCTTTCGCCCATTGCAGAGCTGGCCGATATGCACCTGTATGCACGCAGCGAGATGGCCTCGTTTGTGGACTCGCTTGTCGCGCCGCTGTCGCTGCTCAACGCGCTGATTATCGCTGTCGGTATCAAACGCAGAGAGGAGACCAGCCGTGCATATTCTGAACTTGAACGCATTTGGGACCGCTATGAGGTTTACACCAAGGCTGACGATACCGACCGGTGATGAACGAAAAATTTGATTTTATTGTTGTCGGCGCAGGTGCTGCCGGCTTGATGGCGGCGGGTCAGGCGGCGTCAAAGGGCGCCCGCGTGCTGATGCTGGATAAAAACGCCCGAGTCGGACGCAAAATAATGATAACCGGCAAGGGCCGCTGCAATCTGACTAACAACTGCACCAGAGACCGGCTCATTGAGGCGGTGCGCCGCAATCCGCGATTTTTGTACAGCGCTTTTGACGCATTTTCTCCGCAGGATGTCATACAGTTTTTCGAGAGTCGCGATGTGCCGCTAAAAACTGAACGGGGTGCGCGGGTATTTCCGCAATCGGATAAGGCGGTCGATATTGTTGATGCGCTGGCTGGTTTTACCAAAGAGTACGGTGTCATATTTCGCCATAACCGCGTAACGGCCCTGATCTGTGAAGGCGGGCGGGTGACTGGCTTGCAAACGGCGGATGGTACGCGCTATGGCGCCAGCGCGGTATTGTTGGCTACCGGTGGAAAAAGCTATCCGCTCACGGGTTCTACCGGGGACGGCTACAGCCTTGCCGAAGCGGTGGGGCATACCGTCATACCCGTTGCGCCGTCGCTCACCGCTATTGTCACAGCGGACAAGTGGTGCGCCGAGCTGATGGGACTGTCACTTAAAAACGTGACGCTCACCGTTCAAAAAGGCAAACGCAAGGCCGTTTCTGAAGTTGGAGAGTTGATGTTTACGCATTTTGGCATCTCTGGTCCCCTGGTACTGACAGCTTCCAGCGAGATTGAAGGCGATGCCGCAGGCTATAGGATGACGGTTGACCTCAAACCCGGGCTGGATATGCAGCAGCTCGACAGCCGCCTGCTTCGCGATTTTTCTGAGATGAAAAACCGTGCCTTTAAAAACGCACTTGATCGACTCCTGCCTAAAAGTCTGATTCTGGTTGTGGTGAAGCAGTCCGGTATCGAAGGCGAAACGCAGGTTAACACCATCACAAAAGTGCAGCGGCAGAAGCTTTGCGAGACGCTTAAGGCCTTTGAAATAAGGCCGGTTTCGTTGCGCCCTATTGAAGAGGCGGTTGTTACCCGCGGCGGGGTCAAGGTGACAGAGGTGCAGCCTAAAACGATGGAATCCAAGCTGGTGCAGGGTCTGTATTTTGCAGGCGAATTATTGGATGTAGACGCCGTCACGGGCGGCTTTAACCTGCAAATTGCCTTTTCGACAGGTTATCTTGCGGGAGTTTCCGTCGCAGCACAGCTTGCGGCGGCAAAAGAGGGGAATTTTAAATGAACAGGACAACTGCCATTGCGATTGATGGTCCGTCAGCGGCCGGAAAAAGCACGGTTGCACGCGGTCTGGCGCAGAAGTTGGGTTTTATTTATGTGGATACTGGGGCGCTTTATCGGTCAATAGGCTATTATGCGCATCGGCATGTTTCAGATACCACCGACGCGGCGCAGGTCGTGCCGCTGCTGTCTGAGATAAATATTGAGATGAAATATGTTGATGGTCTACAACGTATGCTGTTGAATGGCGAAGATGTCACAGAAGGAATACGCCAGCCTGAAATGTCGATGGTGGCCTCTAATGTGTCGGCCATTCCAGCGGTACGCAGCTTTTTGTTGGATTTACAGCGCGACCTTGCAAAGGCAAACAACGTTGTAATGGACGGGCGGGATATAGGCACCGTGGTGCTGCCGGACGCCAAAGTCAAATTTTTTCTTACGGCCGCGCCTGAGGCGCGCGCCTACCGCCGTTTTTTGGAATATAACGAAAAAGGGCAGACGGTTGCGCTGGTAACGATTCTGGCCGAGACCAAGCAGCGCGATTATAACGACTCTCACCGCGCGGCTGCACCGCTATGTCAGGCGGATGATGCCATTTTGATAGACAGTACCCATATGACGTTGCATGAGACTCTTGAACAAATGACCGCCATCATTAAGGAGAGACTTTAGGATGCAGTGGTTTTTTAAGCTTGCCAGGGCCGTCGTCGGTTTTTTGATGCCACTTGCCTTTCATATACAATATGAAGGGGTGCATAATATTCCGCAAAACGGTAAAGGCTACATCTTGGCATGCAATCACACCTCTTATCTTGACCCGGTGCTGCTGGCTCTGCGGATAAAGCCGTGGGTGCGATATATGGCTAAAGAGGAGCTGATGCGGATATCGGGACTTAAATGGCTGTTTCGCTGGCTGGGTATTATTCCGGTTTCGCGCGGGGCAGGTGATCTTTCCGTGATTTCACATTGCGCCGAACTCACCCGAGAGGGCTATGTCCTGGGCATCTTTCCGGAGGGGACGCGTTTTCCTGCTGGGCAGCCGGGTAAGCCAAAATCAGGCATGGCGCTGATTGCGAAAATGACGCAAGCTGATGTGTTGCCTTGTGCCGTTACATACGAACGCCCCTTGCATTTCCGCAGTCGCATTGGTGTGTGCTTCGGTGAGGTGATTCCTTACGCTGCGCTGGGACTTGATGAAAATTCTCCGCGCGCCTTAAAGCGTGCGACCAAGTGTATTTGGGAAGAGATTCTGACCCTGCTGGGACTGGGGGTAGAGAAAGATGAAGGCTAAAATAACCGTCGCTAAAACCGCTGGCTTTTGCTTTGGGGTGCAGCGCGCGGTTGATATGGTGCAGCAGTCGCTGGATGCGGGCGAACAGGTGTGCACCTTAGGCCCGCTGATTCACAACACCCAGTTTGTGCAGCAGCTGGAGGATCAGGGCGTGTCGGTGATCAATTCGGTTTTAGAAAATACCGAGCGGCGCAAGGTGGTCATTCGCTCACACGGTGTTGCGACCAAGGTTTATGAGCAGCTTGCGTGTGCGGGTATGTCTTATACGGATGCGACTTGCCCGTTTGTTGCTAAAATTCATAAAATTGCAAGTCTGGTGGAGCCTAACGCACTTTTGGTCATTGTCGGCGACCAAAATCATCCTGAGGTACAGGGCATCATGGGGCACTGCAACGGGGCGGTTTTGGTGGTTTCAAGCTGCGATGACCTTTTGAATGATACAAATAGAGATATTTTGTCTAAAAACACAGTGTGTTTTGTAGTTCAGACGACTTTCAATAAAAATGAATGGGAAAATTGTATCCAGGCAGCAAAAAAAGTGTGTACAAACGCAAAAATATTTGATACAATATGTAATGCTACTTCCTTGCGTCAGCAGGAAGCGGCCAAGCTGGCATCGAGTTCTGACGTCATGCTGGTGATTGGCGGCCGGCACAGTTCGAATACGGTCAAGCTTGCAGGCATTTGCAGTCGGTTTTGCAAAACAATTGCAATTGAAACTGCACAAGAGCTTGATCCCAAGGATTTTACCGGTGTTTATTCCATCGGCATTACGGCGGGCGCGTCTACGCCTGCTTGCATAATTAAGGAGGTACACGAAACCATGAGTGAGATTTTGGAGAATCAGAATCAGGAAGAGCTTAGCTTTGAGGAGATGCTCAATCAGTTTTGCAAAAGTACATACAATGGGGAGAAGGTAACCGGCGTTGTTACCAGCATCGAGCCTAACATGATCTCCGTTGATATCGGCACCAAGCATGCCGGTTATGTACCGCTGAATGAGCTTACCGACGATCCCACTGCAAAACCCGAGGATATTGTTAATAAGGGGGACGAGCTCGAACTCTTGGTTGTACGTGTCAACGATGTCGAGGGTACCGTGATGCTTTCTAAGAAGCGTCTTGACGCACAGGCCGGGTTTGAGAAAGTCATGGCTGCCGTTGATAACGGCGAGGTTCTTGTCGGCGTTGTTACTGAGGTCATCAAGGGCGGCGTGCTGGCTCTGACGAATGGCGTCAAGGTGTTCATTCCCGCTTCGCAGGCGACTATGTCCCGCGGCGAAGAGCTTGAATCCCTCTTGAGAAAGCCTGTTAGATTTAAAATTCTTGAGGTCAACCGTCAGCGCCGTCGTGCGGTCGGTTCTATCCGTGCCGTGCTGCGTGAGCATAGAAAAGAACTCGAAGAGAAGTTCTGGACTGATGTTGAGGTTGGCAAGCAATACAGCGGCGTTGTTAAATCTTTGACCGATTATGGCGCGTTTGTCGATTTGGGCGGCGTGGACGGTATGATTCATATTTCCGAGTTGTCTTGGGGCAAAATCAAGCATCCTTCGCAGGTTGTTAAGGTCGGCGATGAAATTACTGTCTATGTCAAGGATATTGACGCTGAGAAGAAGAAGATTTCGCTCGGCTACAAGAAGGACGAGGACAACCCTTGGGCGATTCTGGCCAAGAACTACGCTGTGGGACAAAATGCTAAGGTCAAGATTGTCTCTCTCACCGCTTTTGGTGCTTTCGCTGAGCTGATTCCCGGCATTGATGGCCTGATTCATATTAGCCAGATTGCACGTGAGCGCGTTGGCAAGCCTTCTGACGTTCTGTCCGTTGGACAGGAGGTCGATATCAAGATCACTGAGCTTGATTTTGAACGTCACAGAATCAGCCTTTCCATCAAGGCGCTGCTTGAAGAAAATGCGCCCGAGGAATCAGACCCCAGTGTGGACAGCGCTGAATAATTGTAATAT
>DATMYZ010000090.1:0-3612 GCA_035560675.1 Clostridia bacterium | reverse complement strand
GGACAAAAGGAGGCCAAGCCATGGCGGAAGAAAAACAGCTGAACAGTCGAAAAATTTATGACGGACGTATTTTAAGTCTGCGCGTTGATCGTGTCTTGCTTGAAAATGGTCGGGAAGCGGTACGCGAGGTCATTGACCATCAGGGCGCGGCGGGCATAGTGGCATTTGATGAGGAAGGAAAACTGTTGATGGTGCGGCAGTACCGTTACCCCGTCGGGCAGGAGCTGCTGGAGCTGCCAGCCGGCAAAATAGACCCTGGCGAGACACCGCTACAATGCGCGGCGCGTGAGCTCCAGGAAGAAACGGGTTATTGTGCCCGGAAGCTGACCGAGCTGGGACGGGTATACCCCGCTGCGGCCTATGACGTTGAAATGGTTCATCTTTACTACGCAGAGGGCCTCACACCTGTGCAGCAGAATCTGGATGAGGATGAATTTCTCTCGGTCGAGCATGTCGATTTTGACGAGGCGGTGCGCATGGTTCTGGACGATGAAATATTAGATAGCAAAACCCAGATTGGCATTTTAAAAATAAAAAATATGCGTTAGGAGAGGTGCTTTATGGCATTGGTCAACACTACTGAGATGTTCAAAAAGGCATATGCAGGCGGATATGCGATTGGCGCGTTCAATGTAAATAATATGGAGATTATCCAGGGCATCACCGAGGCGGCGATGGCGCAAAAGGCGCCGTTAATTTTGCAGGTTTCAGCGGGGGCGCGCAAATATGCCAAGCATATCTATCTAATGAAGCTGGTCGAAGCAGCTGTTGCCGACACTGGGCTGGATATTGCGCTGCATTTGGACCATGGCGACAGTTTTGAAATCTGTAAGGATTGCATTGACGGCGGCTTCTCGTCGGTGATGATTGATGGATCAAAGCACAGCTTTGAGGATAACATCAAGCTGACTCGTCAAGTGGTGGCGTATGCCCATGCCAAGGGTATTACAGTTGAAGGTGAACTCGGGCGGTTGGCCGGCGTTGAGGACGATGTGAATGTCTCCTCGGCCGACTCTTCTTACACCGATCCCGCGCAGGTTGAGGAATTTGTGACCAAAACCGGTGTCGATTCGTTGGCCATTGCCATTGGCACCAGCCATGGCGCTTATAAATTTAAACCTGGTCAGAAGCCGCAGCTGCGTGTTGATATCCTCAAAGAGGTTGAGCGGCGGCTGCCTGGCTTCCCAATCGTGTTGCATGGCGCGTCCTCGGTGATGCAGGAATATGTCGAAATTGTCAACCACTACGGCGGTCAGATGCCTGGCGCTATCGGCATCCCTGAAGAGATGCTGCGCGAAGCTGCAAAAATGGCGGTTTGCAAAATCAATATCGATTCTGACATCCGTCTGGCAATGACAGCGGCAATCAGAAAGCATATCGCGGAACATCCAGATCACTTTGACCCAAGACAGTATCTAACCCCCGCCAGAGACGCTGTGCGTGAGGTGGTCGCACATAAGATGCAGGCGGTGTTGGGTTGCGCTGGCAAGGCATAAGGTGAACATCAGATAACGTCAGCAGG
This sequence comes from Clostridia bacterium, assembly GCA_035560675.1. Classification (GTDB taxonomy): domain Bacteria; phylum Bacillota; class Clostridia; order Oscillospirales; family Ruminococcaceae; genus Yanshouia. The sequence goes on along the minus strand of DATMYZ010000090.1, from coordinate 2,090 downwards.
GGGTGCCGTGGAAAAACCGCGACGCCCCCTGCTTTACCTGTATCAGCACAGATATAAAGATAAACTGATTCAATAGCGCTTTAAACCACACCGGCGCTGAGCACAATGGGTGGCAGAATATTTTGCTCAGAGATAACAAGCTCTTCATTCCGAACCATGGCGCAAAAGGCAGCAGCAATCTGGGGGTCAAAGTGCGTCCCCGCAGAAGACTCAATTTCCTTGAGGGCGACATCTACTGGCAGAGCATCTTTGTATGGCCGCTTAGAGACGATCGCATCAAAACAGTCGGCAATGGCAAGGCATCGGGCAGAAATGGGAATTTGATCGCCCTTTAACCCGCGAGGATAACCCTCGCCGTCCCAGCGTTCATGATGCCCCATAATAGCTGGTACTACATAATTTAGCGAAGGCAAATGCTTTACGATGGCAATCGACATATCGACATGTTGGCGCATAATGGCGCATTCCTGCGTCGTAAGCGGCTCGGGTTTGGCCAAAATCTGTTCTGGAATACCAATTTTACCGATATCGTGCAAAAGGCCCGCTTCAGAAATGATTGATACATGCACCGGATCCATCCCCAGTTTAGCAGCCAGAGCCGAAGCGTAGCGCGCGACGTTTTGCGAGTGGCTGAAGGTGAAGTGATCCTTCGTATCGATGGCGGCAGTCAAAGCGTAAAGCGTGGCGGTATAAGCGGGGCCGCTTTGGCCGCTTTCCAAATTTAGCGCGGCGATTAAATCATCGGGAGATACCTCACTGAAGTCTTTTAAGCTCCTTTTGCCTTTGGCAGAAAGCTTGGGACTATACATTACGCTTTTGTTTTTGCCAGAGTTTTTAGCAGTAAACAATGCCAGATCTGCGCGCATCATCAACTCTTCCTGATTGGGTGCCGCCGCTGGATAGGTGCACATGCCGATGCTGACCGAAAGAAAACGTCGGTCATGCTGTGAGGTACCAAAAAACATCTGTTGAACCTTGATACGGATTTTCTCAGCAATCTCAAAAGCGCAGGCTGAGCTTAGTTCCGGCAGTATAACGGCAAATTCCTCACCGCCATAGCGCGCGCAGATGCCGCTTTGCCCAACAGTCGCTTTTATCAGTGCTGCGATTCTACGCAGAGCCTTGTCGCCCTCTAAATGACCATAAAGATCGTTATAAACCCGAAAAAAGTCAACATCAATAATAATAACCGACACTGGCTTTCCACTTTTAGGCGTCACAACCGTGGGAAGATATTGATAGAGATAACGCGTATTATAAAGCCCGGTCAAATCATCGTTGTTGGTCTGTGGTTGAGTTCCGCGATAGTTATAGGCATTACCAATCGCCACGGCAGTTGAGGCACCAAAATCTTTTAGAATGCTGATATCATCCACGGTGTAGGCGGTATTATCCTGCTTAGCAGTAAGCAAAATAATTCCGATCAGCACGCCGCGGCATTTTATGGGCACTAAAACTTGAATATCCCAATGAGAAAGAGCCTGCCGTTCCTTCTCCCAAAGTGCTCTAAACGGCGCGGCGCAGTGAAAGGCATTGATATCCAGACAGTCGCCGTTTTGATTAATCCAGTGGACTACTGGGCTGTGCGGTGTGATTTCAATATCCTTGGTGGTAAGAGGCATAGTTGATGAAAAGGGACGATAAATTCCGGTTTCGTAATCTGGGAACAACAAGCAGGAATGCTTTGCGGTCATTGCTTTTTCCACGGCCTTTAACAGCTGAATCGACAGATCAGAGAGATTCAGGCTACCTGCGTTTCCAAAGGTAAAGGCATACAGGGCATTGCGACGCAGGTAAGCCGTTTTATAAAACAGCTGGTCCGTCAGGGAGCGGATGAAAATATATACCGGCTGAAACAGGGCTGCGGCAATGAGGGCGGCGATCATAGCAAAGAGGTAAGAAGGCGTTTCGTAGGTCAGCATACTCTTTTTCAACAAGAGAATAAACGCTGCGTAAAGGCAGCCTGCCAAAAGCAAGAGCGCTGAAAAGGCGGTTCCCCTTATTACCATAAAGCGCATTTCCGCCATACGGTTTTTAAAAATAGCAAAGAATATTATAAATGCTGATGCCGTACAGCAAAGTATATCAAT
>DATMYZ010000089.1:0-20854 GCA_035560675.1 Clostridia bacterium | reverse complement strand
GTGCTGGCCAAGGATATTTCTGCCTATGGCTCGATGTTTGCTTTGCTTGTAAGGGGGCAGACACTGACTGAGACGCTGATTCGTCGGCTGTTAGATGCAGAGATAGGCGGCGCATATATCGAAAGCGCCATTGCAAATGACATAGACCCGGCTGAAATTCTAGAACCGGCCTACAAGAAAAAGGTTATATCCGATTTAAAAAACATTTTTGATGACTGCGAGCGCACCAACACGCTCTCTAAACATGCGCTTAACCATAGTATGCACATCGCTGAAGATTTGGTGATGTCCATACTGAATCAGGATGTTTTTCTTGTGGATGTGGTTACAATTAAGGATTATGATAACTACACCTATTCGCACTGCGTTTATGTGGCCATGCTCAGCGTGCTCATCGGGGTACAGTTAAAATATAATCAAAAGCAGCTCAATGAGTTGGCGCTTTGTGGGTTAATGCATGACATCGGCAAGGTTGACATTCCGCTGGAGATTATCAATAAGACCAGCCGTCTGACTGATGCGGAGTTTGAAGAAATAAAAACCCATCCGTTGCGCTCTATCGAACGTCTTCGGCACAACCAGAACTTAACACAGCGGGTGTTTAATGGCATCTCGTGTCATCACGAAAAGTATGACGGAACAGGATATCCGTATGGCCTGAAGGGAGACAAAATACATATCTATGCCCGCATTCTGGCCCTCGCGGATGTGTATGACGCGCTGACCTCTGATCGGTCGTACCGGCGCGCATGGATGCCCGCCGAGGCACTTGAATATATGATGGCACAAAGCAATATCCATTTTGATCACGAACTTTTACAATGCTTTTTGCGTACGGTGGCGGCTTATCCGCTTGGCTCAGTAGTGTCTTTAAGCAATGGAGCTATAGGTATTGTTATTCAAAACAACCCTGAAAACACGCTTCGGCCCAAGGTGCGCATTATACGAACCAGCGGTGACCTCAAAAAAGGCGACGAAATAGATCTTCTCGCCAATTCGCGATTTCTGAGCGTTGTCGTATCGGGTACCCTTGGCAGTCAAGAAATAGCCGAGATGCCTAAGGAGCTGCTTGTAATAAAAAAATAAGCCGCATGGCGGCATATTGATTGTTTTGCGCAGCCGGACGCTTGATCGGCTGCGCATTTTAAATACCGCTGAAGCGCAAACGACGAAGTACTTGCTGTAAATGCTAATGGAGAGCGCGCAACAAGCCACACGTTTAAATAGGTTTGGTATGCCAGCCGGGCAGGGCACAGAACTTTCTTCACAAGCGGACGGCGCCGTGTACAAACGGTGCCGTTTATGGTATTATAAAGGGAAAAATACAGCAGCTTGGAGGGAGCGGGTTGGCGTTTGAACACTATATTATCAGTGGGGCTAAACGCCTGCGCTGTGGTTATACCACTGGCAGCTGTGCCGCTCTGGCAGCCGGTGCGGCGGCGGCCATGTTACTTTCGGGCAAACGGTTACAAACCGCTGCGTTGATAACACCCAAGGGCCTTCGGATAGAGGTGGAGTTGGAGGCGATTACGCTGCTGCCCAACGAGACGACTTGCGCCGTGCGCAAAGATGCGGGCGATGACTGCGACGCCACTGACGGGATGCTGATAGCCGCCTCAGTGAAAAAGTGTGGCGGAGTTGATATTATGATTGACGGCGGCGAGGGCATCGGTCGGGTGACCAAGCGGGGCCTGAACCAGCCGGTGGGCGCGGCAGCCATCAATTCAACGCCGCGCCAGATGATCGCCGAGCAGGTACGTGCGGCGTGTGTGGCGGCAGGTTATACCGGTGGCCTTCAGGTGACTGTTTTTGCGCCTGAGGGAGCCGAAATCGCCAAAAAGACCTTTAACCCCAATTTAGGCATCACGGGGGGCATCTCGATTCTGGGCACAAGCGGCATTGTCGAGCCGCAGAGCCTGTCGGCCCTGCTTGACAGCATCGAGGTCGAGATTAAAATGCTGGCCGCGAACGGCGAAAAGCGGTTGCTACTGACCCCGGGCAACTATGCCGAGCATTTTGCACACGAACACCCAGCCCTGTGTAGGATTCCGCAGGTTAAATGCGCCAACTTTATCGGCGACTGCTTGGATTTCGCGGCTGCCTATGGCTTTTCTGGGGTGTTGTTAGTCAGTCACATTGGCAAGGCGGTTAAGTTGGCAGGCGGCATTATGAACACCCATTCGCGCATTGCGGACTGCCGCACTGAGCTGTTTGCAGCCCACGCCGCCTGTTGTGGCGCATCGCGCAAAACCTGCATCGCACTGATGCAGGCGGCCACCGCCGACGCCTGCCTTGAAATTCTGAGCGATGTCGGCCTTCAAGATGCTGTGACAGACAGCCTGCTGCGGGCGATACAAACGCATTTATCCCATCGTGCGGCGGGGGCCTTTCAGGTGGGAGCTGCCGTGTTTTATAACGGTTATGCCCTGTTGGGTGTGACAGCGCAGGGCCAAGAATTATTGAACAAATGGAGGATAAACGCTTGAAGGGAACATTATACGGTGTTAGCGTGGGTCCGGGAGATCCCGAGCTGATGACGCTTCAAGCCGTGCGTCTGTTAAAGCGCTGCCCGGTCATTGCGGTGCCGCAGACCGCGGGTGGCGGCACAGTAGCGCTGGATATTGCATCTCAGGCGGTTGATTTAAGCGGCAAAGAAATTGTTTTGCTGCCCTTTCTGATGGTCAGGGATAGGCAGAAGCTTGACGAAAGCCACCGTCAGCTGGCGGGGTTGCTTAAAAAGCCGCTTAATCTCGGGCGGGATGTGGCGATGCTCAGTCTAGGCGATGCGTCGGTCTATTCCTCGTTTTCTTATATGGTTGAGCTGTTGGCACCTGAGGGTTATCCCTTTGCCGTCTCGGCAGGGGTGACCAGCTTTTGTGCATCGGCTGCCGCGCTGGGCGTGGGCCTGACCGAGATGAATAAGCCAGTGCACATCATACCGGCCGGAGCAGACGACGGACAAGCGTTGGCGCTATCAGGCACCAAGGTTCTGATGAAAACGGGCAAAGCACTGCCACAGCTTATTGCGCGACTGCAAAAAATGCAGCTGTTGAATAAAGCGATGCTGGTTCAAAACTGTGGTCTGCCCAATGAGAAGATATTAAAAACGATTCCGGTTGATTTTGAATCTCCAAGTTACTTTACAACGATTATTATTAAGGAGTGAAAATATTGGTCAGCTTTGTGGGGGCGGGCAGCGGCGCTGTCGACCTGATTACGCTGCGCGGCGCGCGCCTGTTAGAGCGTGCCGATGTTATTATTTATGCGGGCAGTTTGGTAAACCCTGAGCTTTTAGAGCTGGCAAAGCCGGACTGCGATATCTATAACAGCGCGCAGATGACGTTGGAAGAGGTGATGGCGGTGACATTTTCTGCCGCGGCGCAGCAAAAAGACGTTGTACGATTGCACACCGGCGACCCCTGTCTCTATGGCGCAATCCGCGAGCAGATGGACAGGCTGGATGAAGCAGGGGTGCCTTATGACTATGTACCGGGCGTCTCAAGCTTTTGCGGGGCAGCCGCGGCCTTAAAGGCGGAATACACCCTGCCGGACGTCAGCCAGAGTGTCATCATCACCCGCATGGCAGGCAGAACACCGGTTCCGTCTGGCGAAAGCATTGCTTCTTTTGCGGCGCATGGGGCGACAATGGTAATCTTTTTAAGCGCGGGGCTGACAGAGTCGCTCCAGAATGAGCTGGTTGCGGGCGGATACAGTGCCAACACCCCGGCGGCGATTGTCTATAAGGCAACCTGGCCGGAGGAAAAGGTGCTGCGCTGCACGGTGGGCACGTTGCACGAAACGGCACAGCAGAATCATATTACGCATACGGCATTGATTACGGTGGGTGGCTTTTTGGGCGAGGATTATGAACGCTCGAAGCTTTACGACCCCGGTTTTACCACGGCCTTTCGCAAAGGGGAGGTGTTTTGAGCATGAAACTTGCTATGCTGGCCTTTACCGAAAAAGGGCTGCAGCTGGCTGGTCGGCTGCAAAGACTGCTGGTTGACAACGGCGCTGCCAGTGCCGAACGCTGTATCAAAAACGGGTTGCACAGCTGGACGGCGCAGCATTTTGACACGGCGGATGCTCTGGTTTTTATCGGCGCGGCGGGTATAGCCGTGCGCGCCATCGCGCCGTTTATCCAAAGCAAAACCCGAGATCCGGCTGTGTTGGTCATCGACGAGTGTGCCGAGTTTGTCATTCCGCTGCTGTCGGGGCATATCGGCGGTGCCAACGCGCTGGCCACAAGACTGGCCGCGCTGCTCGGTGCGCGGGTGGTGATCACCACCGCTACCGATTGTAACGGTCTGTTTGCGATAGACAGCTGGGCGGTCGGGCAGGGCTATGTAATATGTAACCCCGACCATATTAAGCGGGTGTCGGCGCGGCTGCTTTCAGGACAGGCGATACGCGTGAAAAGTGATTTTGCAACGGCGATTGACCCGGCATTGGCAGGGGATATTATATGTGCTGACAGTGCCCCTTTTGATGTGGAAATCGGCATTTCTACCAATGTCGGGTCGGCTTTGCATATTATTCCCCAGGTGTTGACGCTGGGGGTAGGCTGTAAAAAAAGAACCCCGATGGCAGAGATAAACGCGGCGTTTGACCGCTTGTGCGCAGATTTTAATCTTGAGCCGCGCGCCTTTTGTCGCGTATGCAGCATTGACTTAAAAGCGAAAGAGCCCGGGCTGTTAAGCTTTTGCCATGATATCGGCCTCCCGCTGGTAACTTTTTCGGCTGAGACGCTCGCCGCTCTCTCAGGGGATTTTACCGCCTCGGATTTTGTGAGGGGCATCACAGGTGTGGATAATATTTGTGAACGCAGCGCGGTATTCGGCAGCGCAGGAACGCTGCTGGCTAAGAAACAGGTCTACAACGGTGTGACCATGGCGGTTGCCCGCGCCGCGCATATGGTGCACATTTACAACGCGCCGCCTGATGGCGCGGTTTTATAAAGGAGAGCATGTATGAAGCTGTCTATTGTGGGCATCGGCCCTGGCCATTCCGACGGAATGACGGGTGCTGCACATGCTGCACTTGCGGCGTGTGATTTAATCTGCGGCTACACCGCCTATGTACAACTGATACGTCCGCTTTTCCCAGAAAAGGCGTATTTTTCAACGCCGATGAAAAGCGAGACCGAGCGTTGCCGCGCGGCGCTTAAAGCGGCTGCGCATCAAAATGTCGCCATGGTGTGCAGCGGCGACTCGGGCGTTTATGGCATGGCGGGGTTGCTCTATGAGCTTTGGGAGCCTGCGGGGCCGGTCGAATTGGAAGTTGTTCCGGGTGTGACGGCGGCGCAGAGCGGGGCGGCACTGTTGGGCGCGCCGCTGATGCAAGACTATGCCGTGGTTTCGCTTTCGGATTTGCTGGTGGACTGGGATATGATTGAAAGGCGGCTGCACGGTGCGGGTGTAGGCGATTTTACAGTTGTGCTGTATAATCCGGGCAGCAAAAAGCGCACCGACCATTTGCGGCGCGCCTGCGACATTCTTCTACAATATCGCGGGGGCGATACCCTGTGCGGCGTGACCGAAAATATCGGGCGCGAGGGGCAGTCAACCCGTCTGTTGCCGTTGTCTGCGCTGCGCGATTTTTCTGCGGGCATGTTCTGCACCGTGTTCATTGGCAACAGCAGAACGGTGGAAATCTGTGGCAAAATGATCATGCTGCGTGGCTATGAGGCAAAGCGATGAAACATATTCTGATTTTTGGTGGTACGGCCGATAGCCACCCTTTGCTGGAATGGCTATTGCGGCTTGATGTTCAAGTGACACTCTGCGTGACCAGCGATTATGCCAGAGCGCTGTTACCGCCCGAAGATAGGCTGGAGATTCTGGTCGGTCGGCTGACGGCGTGGGATATGGCGGCACTCATGAGAAGCCAACGCTTTGTCTGCGTGATAGATGCCACACATCCCTATGCCAAAGAGGTCACCCGCAATATTCGCACAGCGGCGCGGCAAAGCGGGCTTGGCCTTTTACGGCTGCTGCGCCCTTCCAGCGACGAGCACGGCTGTATCATCGTTTCCTCGGTGATGCAGGCGGCGGCTCGGTTAAGCGAAAGCACGGGCCGGGTACTCATTGCTACCGGATCAAAAGAACTGGCGGCCTATGCAAATGTAACTGATTTTGCCGAACGCTGTTACCCGCGCGTGCTGCCGACAGTTGAAGCTATTGAACAGTGCGTGACGCTGGGCTTTTTGCAAAGCCATATTATCGCTATGCAGGGGCCTTTTTCTCAGGCACTGAACTCAGCGCTGTTTAAACAACTGGACATTGCAACGCTGGTCACAAAGGATGGCGGCGCGGCAGGGGGATTCCCTGAAAAGCTTGCTGCGGCCATAGAATGTAACATCGAGGTTATTCTGGTCAGACGGCCCGAGGACACGGGGGACACGCTTGACCAGCTCAAAATAAAGCTATCGAATATTTTAGCGCTGGAATAAGTTTGTTCAGGAAGGGGCAAGGCATGAAGCTGATCATTACAGGTTATGGCGCAGGTGCGATGCAAGGCTGCCTGCCCGAAGCGCAGCGGGCGCTGGAAACCGCTGGGTTGGTGCTCGGCGCGCCACGGCTGCTTAAAAGTGCGGGTATTGCACCGCCACGAGGCGTGGCCGCCATCAGCGCTGAAGAGATTGTCGCCGCCATCAACGCCTCTGACGCCGACTCGGCCTGTGTGCTGATGAGCGGTGACAGCGGTTTTTACAGCGGCACTAAACGGCTGTTGCCGATGCTGGAAGACCATGAGGTGGCGGTGCTGCCGGGCATATCCAGCGTGCAGGCACTGTCGGCGGCTTTAAAGATCCCGTGGCAGAACTGGCGGCTTTGCTCCGCGCACGGGGTTGATTGCAACGCGTCGCATGAGGTCTCTCGTCATGCTGAGTGTTTCTTTCTCACCGGGGGCGGGCAGACGCCCGATGTGCTGTGCAACGCACTTACACAATGTGGCTTTGGCATGCTGACGGCCTTTATCGGCAGTGAATTGGGCGGTGAAGATCAGCAAATTATTAGTGCCAAGGTGGCGGAACTAGCACAGCGTCGGTTTCCGTCCCTGTCGGTGCTGCTGGTAAAAAATTCTGCACCCAGAAAGCGGGTTGGCTTCGGCCTGCCGGATCCGGCGTTCACCCGCGGGAAGATTCCGATGACAAAGAGTGAGGTTCGCGCTGTGGTACTCTCCAAGTTGCGGCTTTGCAGCGGCGATATCGTGTTTGATATTGGCTCCGGTACCGGCTCAGTCGCGGTAGAGGTGGCTTTGACACTAGATACCGGCCGGGTATACGCCATAGAGCAAAAGCCCGAGGGCTGCCATCTCACAGCGCAAAACGCCAAAAGGCTGGGGGCGTTTAACATCACCTGCATTGAGGGGGTAGCCCCCGACGCGCTGATTGCGCTGCCTGCCCCCGACGCGGCCTTCATCGGCGGCAGTGGCGGTAGACTGCGTGAGATTGTTGCGTTACTTTTGGAGAAAAATCCGCAGGTTCGGCTGGTAGTCACCGCCGTGACTCTAGAAACCATCACCGAAGCAGTCGGCCTTTTAAAGGAAATGAACCTGCCGAATGCCGAGGTGGTTCAAGTGGCGGTCAGCCGTGCCGAGCCGCTCGGCGGTTACCATATTATGGCGGCACAAAACCCTGTCTATATCATCAGCGGGGGTGGGCAAGATGCTTAAGACGCTGCCGCGCCTGCTGTTGGCGGCTCCTTCAAGCGGACAGGGCAAGACCACTGCGACACTGGCACTGCTGCGGGCATTCCAGATGGCGGGCAAGCGCCCGGTCGCTTTTAAAAGCGGCCCAGACTACATCGACCCGATGTTCCATCGCAGGGTATTGGGGCTGCCGAGCTTTAATCTCGATTTATTTCTTTCCAACGCGCCGACGGTGTGCAGATTGCTTGCCGAGCGCGGCAGCAGCGACGATATCGCTCTGATAGAGGGCGCGATGGGCTATTATGACGGCGTTGGCACCACCGATGAAGCCAGTGCCTACGCACTCGCAAAAGCGACCAATACGCCGGTGATTTTGTTGCTGTCTGCCAAGGGAGCGGCGCTGTCACTGGCTGCGACGGTGCGCGGTTTTGACAGCCTGCGCAGTCCCTCGTACCTTGCGGGTGTCATACTGAACCGCTGTTCGCAAACGCTCTATGACCGGGTGGCTCCGGCCATTATTAAAGAAACCGGCCTGCCGGTGCTGGGCTTTTTGCCCGAATTACCCCAGTGCACACTGCAAAGCCGGCATTTAGGGTTGGTAACGGCGGATGAAATTGCCGATTTATCGCAAAAGCTCGACCAACTGGGTCAGGCTGCGGGGTTAAGCATCGACATGCATGGGCTTTTAAAGCTGGCGCAAGCCGCCCCGCCCCTTCAGTTTAACCCGCAGACGGTTTTGCCGCAGCCGCAACGTGTGCGTCTTGCAGTTGCGAGAGACAATGCCTTTTGCTTTTACTACGACGAAACGCTGGCGCTGTTTGAAAGGCTGGGTGCGGAGGTTGTACTTTTCTCACCGCTAAAAGACAACGGGCTGCCCCCCGGTGCTCAGGCGCTCTATCTGGGCGGGGGCTACCCCGAATTGTATGCTAACCAGCTGGCGCAGAACCGCGCTATGCTTCAAAGCATCCGCCAAGCGATTGCAAGCGGTATGCCCTGCCTTGCCGAATGCGGCGGGTTCTTATACCTGCACGCACGGCTACAGGATGACAAGGGCGTTTTTCACCCGATGACGGGCGTTATTCCGGGGACGGGAGTAGCCGGCACACGACTGGGACACTTTGGTTATATCACGCTGACGGCAAAGTGGGACAATCTGCTGTGCCGGGCGGGAGAAGCGCTTCGTGCGCATGAATTCCACTATTGGCAAAGCGACAGCTACGGCGCTGCGTTTGAGGCGAAAAAGCCTGATGGCAGAACGTGGGACGCTGTGCATGCCACATCAAACCTGTTTGCGGGCTTTCCGCATCTTTATTTGCAGGGGAACATCATGGCGGCCAGAAACTTTTTAGCCGCCGCAGCCGCTTATGGAGAAGGATATGGATTTTCAAGAGCTTAACCGACAGATTAAAAGTTCCGATATTGCCGCCGCCCAGCTTTGCCGCGCGCGTTGGAACGCGATAGCAAAGCCAATCGGTAGCCTTGGCCTGCTTGAAGAGGCCGTTATCAAAATAGCGGCGCTCACCGGCAGCGATCTGCCGTTCATTCAGCACAGAGCCGTGCTGGTGCTGTGCGCCGACAATGGAGTGGTGGCCGAGGGCGTTACCCAGACCGGCAGCGAAATCACCGCGCTGGTCGCTAAAAACATTGCACAGGGACATGCCTGTATCCGCTATATGGCAAAGCGGGCAGGCGCGGACGTCTTGACTGTGGATATGGGAATGAACCAGCCGCCGGACGATAAAGGTATATTGGATTATGCTGTTGCCCGGGGTACAAAGAATTTTGCCAAAGAAACCGCCATGACCGTGGATCAGGCCAAGCAGGCCATCCGTTGCGGTATGGAGCTGGTGCTCCGCTGCAAGCAACAGGGCTATCAGTTGCTGGCCACCGGCGAAATGGGTATCGGCAATACCACCACTGCCAGCGCCATCTCTGCGGTGCTGCTTGGCAAGGCGGTATCAAAGGTCACTGGGCGCGGGGCGGGGCTTGGGGATCAGGCCATGCGCAAAAAAATCCGGGTCATTCAAGCGGCGGTTCGTCTGCACGCCCCAGATAGTGAAGATTCTTTTTGTGTGCTCCAAACGCTGGGCGGGCTGGATATTGCGGGACTGACCGGCGTCTACTTAGGCGGTGCGCTTTACCGTGTGCCGGTGCTCATTGATGGCTTTATCAGCTCGGTGGCGGCACTTTTGGCTGCTCGGCTGTGTCCAAACTCGGTGCAGGCGATGTTTGCTACCCATGTTTCTTCTGAGCCTGCCGCCGCTATGGTGCTGGAGGCCATCGGCTTAAAGCCGATGATCACCGCTGAAATGCATCTCGGAGAGGGTACGGGCGCTGTCTGCGCTATTCCGCTGCTGGATATGGCCCTAGAGGTCTATAAAAATATGGCGACCTTTGAACAGATCGGCATGGATGCTTACGAAGTACCTGATGAGTGCAAAGAAAGCGTCACAGTCAAATGACGACGTTGGTGGTGGGCGCTGCTGCCAGCGGCAAGAGCGGCTATGCCGAATCGCTACTGACAAGTGCAGAAAAAAAGATCTATATTGCCACGATGCAGCCCTATGGTGAAGAGGCACAGCAGCGTATTGCGCGACACCGCGCCCTGCGTGCCCAAAAAGGTTTTGCAACGCTGGAAAGGTATACCGCGCTGGGGAGGCTGTCTGAAGTTGAATTACCTGTGGGGGGCGCGGTTCTGCTGGAGTGCTTAGGCAATCTGGTGGCAAACGAGTTGTTTGCGCCGGACGGGGCCAAAGAAAACGCAGAAAAAGCGATTCTTGACGGCATAGGACTGTTGATGCACCGCTGCCGCCATCTGGTGGTGGTAACCAATGACATTTTTGCCGACGGCGTCTCCTACGATGCTGATACGGAACGTTATCTTGTGCTGCTCGGCCGCTTAAACTCGGCGCTTGCCGCGCGGTTTGAGGCCGTCGTCGAGGTGGTGTGCGGCATTCCGATTGTGTTGAAGGGGGAGAGGGTTTGACGGTTCTAAGGTCAATTTCGCTGGCTTTTGCGATGTTTTCTCGCCTGCCCACCCCTAAAACAGACTGGAACACGCAAAATATGCGCTATATGATGCTGGGCTTCCCACTGGTAGGCGCGGTGGTGGGGCTGCTGTTTGTTGGCTGGGTAGCCCTTTGCCGTTGGATTGACCTTGGCACGGTGCTCACGGCCTGCGGGCTGACGCTGCTGCCTATTGCCGTCACTGGCGGCATTCACCTTGACGGCTTTTGTGACACGGTGGATGCGCTGTCCAGTCATGCCGACACAGCGCGTAAATGTGCCATTTTAAAAGATCCGCATATGGGCGCGTTTGCCGCTATCGGCCTGACTTGCTATCTGCTTTTATATTTTTCGCTATGCTTTACGCTGGTTCTGTCTTGGCGTGCGCTGTTGCTACTGCTGTGCGCACAGATATTAAGCCGCATGTTCAGTGCCTTTTCGGTGATTGGCCTGCCCTGCGAGGGCGGGGCGGGTACGCTGCACAGCTTTGCCGATGCCGCCGACAAACGGGTGGTGATGGGGGTGTTGGTTGTTATGTTGATAGCCTGTGCGGCGGCAATGCTGTCGTTGTCGCCTGTGGGTGGCGGTCTGATGCTTTTGGCGGCGGTAGGCTGCTTTTGGCGGCTCGCGCGTGTTGCTCAAAAAGAATTCGGTGGCATGCGGGGCGATTTGGCAGGCTGGTTCTTGCAGCTTTGCGAGCTGTTTTGTCTGGGTATGCTGGTGATAAGCCAAAAGGGGGGCTGGCTGTGATATTGATTATAGGCGGAGCACACTGCGGCAAGCGCGACTATGTCGCCGCGCAGCTGGGGTACCGAATGGAACAGATGTCGGATCATCTTGACGACGCTCCAGTACTATATGATCTTCAGGCATTGCTGCGGAATGATACCGACTATGAGTTTTTGTTGCCCGCGCTATATCACAAACAGGTGGTTATCTGTGACGAAATCGGCTGTGGCGTGGTACCTGTGAACGACGGCGAGCGGGCATGGCGCGAAACGGTTGGACGGGCCTGCTGTATGCTGGCACTAAAGGCTGAAAGGGTCATTAGGGTGCAGTGCGGCATCGGTTTTGTCATCAAGGGGGAATAAGGGCGTATGGATGTCTTGGCTGCAATTCTGCTCGGCTTTTTGCTGGACTTGCTTTTTGGCGATCCGGTCTTTATACCGCACCTTGTGGTGGGCATCGGCAAAATAATTACCCGCTTTGAGCGGGGGTTGCGTAAAGCGTTTTTAAAGACGCCAAACGGCGAACTGTCCGCTGGAACGCTGCTAGCGATAAGTGTTCCACTGTTTTCCTTCGGACTGTGCCATCTTTTGCTGTGGCTCGGCGGACTTATCCACCCAGCTGTGCGCTTGGTAGTTGCTAGCCTGATCTGCTGGCAGTGCTTGGCCGCCCGGTCACTGGCGCAGGCGGGGAAGAGGGTGCAACATGCGCTCGCTTCTTCGGATATTAATGATGCGCGCAGTGCTGTAGCGCAGATTGTGGGGCGCAATACTACAGGACTAGACCGCACCGGCATCATACGGGCGGCGGTGGAAACGGTGGCGGAAAACACTTGCGACGGCGTTATTGCGCCGCTGTTTTGGCTGGCCGTCGGCGGCGCGCCGTGCGGTGTGTTTTATAAGGCGGTAAACACGCTTGACAGCATGGTGGGTTATAAAAACGATAAATATCTCTATTTCGGGCGTGCTTCCGCGCGACTAGACGACGTAATGAATTACATCCCCGCGCGCATTTCGGCACTTCTGTTGTTGACATCGACACGGCTGTGCGGTTTTGACGTCAAGAATGCCTGGCGCATTTTTAAACGCGATCGCTATAACCATAAAAGCCCCAACTCGGCGCAAAGCGAATCGGTTTGCGCGGGGGCCTTGGGTATAAGGCTGGGCGGCGATGCCGTCTATTTTGGCAAGCTGGTCAAAAAACCGGCTATTGGTGACCCACAGCGCGAATGTGAACCGCAGGACATCAGCCTGGCGAGCCGCCTAATGCTTTGCGCGGCGGTGCTGGGGCTTCTGGCGGTGATACTAATAAGGGGGCTTTCGGTTTTATGGATGATTTTTGTGGTGCGCTGATACATGGTGGAGATGCTCAAGGCTTTGCAGCGCGGTATGGGGCGGCTCCGCTGGATTTTTCGGCAAATGTCAATCCGCTCGGTATCCCGAACGGGGTGCGGCAGGCCATCTGCACCGCGGCGGACGGAGCCGATCGCTACCCCGACCCACTTTGCCGGGCGTTGCGGTTGGCTATCGCCCGATACGAAAATGTCAAACCTGAACAGGTTTTCTGCGCCGCCGGTGCTGCGGAGATCATCTATCGGCTGGCGTTGGCACTAAAACCAAAGCGGGCGCTAATACCGGCACCAACCTTTGCGGAATATGAACTTGCTCTGATTTGTCAGGGCTGTGCGGTTGAGCGGCATCTGCTCAAGGCCGAGGATGAATTTACTCTGACTGAGGCCGTTTTGCCGCAACTGCATCAGGGCATTGACATCATGTTTTTGTGCAACCCCAATAATCCGACGGGCAAGCTGGTTTCCCCGACGCTGATGGAAGCTATTTTAAAGCGCTGTGCAGCATATCATATACGGCTGGTGGTGGATGAGTGCTTTCTTGGGTTTATGCAGCAGCATGAGGGTCGGACGCTTAGACCCATGTTGGGGCAATATAAAAAATTGGTCTTATTAAAGGCGTTCACTAAGCTTTACGGCATGGCGGGGGTGCGGCTGGGCTATTGCCTGTGCAACGACGCTGAGTTGATGCAGCGTCTGTATGAAGCCGGGCCACCATGGAACGTCTCGTCACTGGCGCAGCAGGCAGGTATCGCCGCTCTGAGCGAACGAACGTATCTTGAAAAGAGCCGGGCGTTAATTGCCACCGAACAGCCGCGCATGACAGCTGCGCTTTTGGCGTTGGGCCTTCGTGTTATACGAAGCGAAGCCAATTATATCTTGTTTTTTTGCACGCTTTCGCAGCTTGGCGAAAAGCTGTGCCAACGGGGCGTGCTAATTCGAAGCTGCGCCAATTTTGAGGGGTTGGGCGAGGGGTGGTACCGCGTGGCAGTGCGCACACCGCAGGAAAATGCTCGGCTGCTTATGACCATGAAACAAGTTGTGGAGGGGATAGAATGAAAAGAGCACGCTCAATCATGATTCAGGGGACGACATCCAATGCGGGTAAGAGCCTTGTTGCGGCGGGGCTTTGCCGCGTTTTGGTACAGGATGGCTACCACGTCGCCCCGTTTAAAAGCCAGAATATGGCGCTCAACAGCTTCATCACGCTTGACGGGCTTGAAATGGGCCGTGCGCAGGTTACACAGGCGCAAGCAGCGGGACTTGAGCCGGATATCCGCATGAACCCAGTGCTGCTAAAGCCCACGACTGATGTGGGCAGTCAGGTGATTTTGCACGGCGAGGTGGTCGGCAACATGTCGGCCGCTGAGTATTTTAAGTATAAGCGCACGCTGCGCCCAGAAGTGCAAAAGGCCTATGAATCTCTGGCGGCTGAGAACGACATCATTGTGATAGAGGGCGCGGGCAGTCCTGCCGAAATCAATTTAAAAGCCGAGGATATTGTCAACATGGGGATGGCGCAGATGGCTGACGCGCCGGTGTTGTTGGTGGCGGATATAGACCGAGGCGGCGTGTTCGCCAGCATTTACGGCACCATTGCCTTGCTTGAGCCCGAGGAGCGCAGTCGTATCAAGGGCGTGATCATCAATAAGTTCCGCGGTGATAAAGCGATTTTACAGTCCGGCATCGATATGATTACCGAACTGACTCACATACCGGTGCTGGGTGTGTTGCCTTACCTTCACATTGATCTGGACGATGAAGACAGCCTGACAGACCGTTTTACGCGTGAGCCAGATGCGCATTGCCCGCTGGATATTGTAGTGGTGCGTCTGCCTCGAATTTCAAACTTCACCGATTTTGACGCGCTGGCGCGCCATCCTTCGGTGGGGCTGCGCTATGTCGGTGCGGCTGCTGAATTAGGCAGCCCCGACCTGATTATTCTGCCTGGCAGTAAGAGCACGATGGCAGACCTGTTATGGATGCGCCAAAATGGGCTGGAAGCGGCTATTAAAAAACTGTCAGCTTCCGGTGTGCTGGTGGCAGGTGTCTGTGGCGGCTATCAGATGTTGGGCAATCTGCTGAAAGACCCCTACAACGTTGAGGGCGGAGGGGAGCTGCGCGGTATGGCGCTTTTAAACACAGAAACAGTGTTCTCGCCCGAGAAGATACGCACTCGCATCAGCGGTAAGGTGGGCACCATGACTGGAGAACTCACGGCGCTTTCTGGTGCAGAATTTTTTGGGTATGAAATACATATGGGCAATACAGAGCTGCGTAGCAAAACTCAGCCTTTTACTGTGCTGGAGGGCGGTATTGGCGACGGGGCGGTGTATGATAATGTTTTTGGCAGCTATGTGCACGGGCTGTTCGACGGGGCGCTGGGGCATGCACTGGTTAACCTCATGCTGGCCCGCAAGGGCCTTTGTGCCGAGGAAGGTGAGCAGCTTAGTGCAGCCCAGCACCGTGAGCAGCAGTTCGATTTGCTGGCTGCGGCGATCCGCGAAAGCTTTGACATGGCGGCCATTTATAAAATTATTGAGGAGGGCGCCTGAATGGAGTCGGGGCTGGTTCATCTCTATTACGGCGACGGCAAGGGCAAGACCACGGCGGCACTGGGACTGGCTCTGCGGGCGCTGGGCTGTGGCAGGCAAGTTGTGCTGGTGCAGTTTTTAAAAAATACCCCCTGCGGCGAGCTGGGTGCACTGGCGTGTCACGATGGCATAACGGTGCTGCGCGGTAAGGCCGGGGCACATTTTACCTATGCCATGACCGAAGCGGAACGCCGACAGACTCAGATGATTCACGAAAACAATTTGGCGCAAGCCATGGCGCTGGTGCAGTCTGGAAAATGTGACTTGCTAATTCTTGACGAAGTCACCGACGCGCTGAAAGCCGGCCTTCTGGGTGAAGGGCTGCTGAGCGAGGCTGTGCTGAAAAAGTCGGCTGATCTGGAGTTGGTGATGACCGGGCACCACGCTGTTGACTGGCTGGTGCAGGCTGCCGATTACGTCACCGAGATGAAAAAGCACAAGCATCCGTATGACCGTGGCGTGCACGCAAGAGAAGGGGTGGAATTTTGACCGACTGGAGAGCGCTGCCGCCTGCCGACATTGAGCGGCGCAGCTTTGAGATTATAACCGAGGAGCTGGGCAAAACCGACTTTTCGCCAGTTGAGCTTTTGGTGCTCAAGCGGGTGATACACACCACCGCCGACTTTGAATATGCCAAGACGCTCTATTTTTCAGAAAATGCCGCCGAGCATAGCGTTCAGTTGTTGATGCAGGGGGCACATATTCTAACCGATACCAACATGGCAAAAGCGGGGGTGAACAAAACTGCCCTTGCCAAGTTGGGCGGTGATGTGCACTGTTTTATGGCGGACGAAGAGGTTGCGCAGCAGGCCAAGGCACAGGGCATTACCCGTGCAGCGGCCAGCATGGAGAAAATCGACGGGCTGCCGCGTCCGCTGATTGTGGCGGTAGGCAATGCGCCAACGGCGCTGTTGCGGCTGCACGAGCTGATTGCCGAGGGGATGTTATCCCCTAATTTGATTATTGCCGCGCCGGTAGGGTTTGTTAACGTCATTGAGAGCAAACAAATTATTCAGACGGGCACCACGCCCTGCATTGTTGCCCAAGGCCGACGCGGTGGCAGCACGGTGGCAGCCGCCATCTGCAATGCGCTGCTATACGAAGCAGTCAGGCGTATGGAAAACTAAACTGTGCTTTATAATAAAAATAGCGCTTACAGAGAATCCTTCTCTGTAAGCGCTATTTTAAAGATCAACTATTCTTCCATCTGCTTGCCAAGAAAGGCAGCTGCAACAGTAATCAGCTTGATTTCAGCATCGGATGCGGTGCCGCCTTCATCACCGAGCATGAACATAATTGCCCCGCAAACATCGCCCGAGGTGAGAATAGGTGCCGCAACCAGCGCGTAACGATCTATGCCTTCAACTGGCTGAAAGCTTTTCGGCTCATTACCAGCAACGGCATGTATCCGGCGCGATTCCATCAACTCTTCAAGCGCGGGCGAAACGCGCCGCTCCAAAAGCTCTTTCTTCGGCAGTCCGGCAACGGCAATCACATGGTCGCGGTCACAGACAACTACAGGGTAACCCCCGGATTTTTGAAGTACTTCAGCATATTGAGAAGCGAAAGTTCCAAGCTCGCCGATAGGCGAATACTTTTTAAAAATCACTTCACCGTCATTATCGGTGTAAATCTCCAGCGGATCTCCCTCTCGAATGCGCATGGTTCTGCGGATTTCCTTTGGAATGACGACACGCCCGAGGTCGTCTATTCTTCTTACAATTCCAGTGGCTTTCATCGGGCACGCTCCTTATCGTTTACAATTTGTTTGTCACAAAATAGGTTGTGCTGATAGTATCTGTAAACGGCGCGTGATTATACCAAAGTTTTTAGGTCAGAAATCGTTTTTCAAAATGTAAATACCTACATGAGTTTAGGTGCTCTTTTAAGATCACAAGTTATTAGCAGGTTAAACAAAGCAAAGACAATTGCGGTATGGATTTTTTATTCATTATATTTCTGTTTTCGCGGGCGAATTATTATGTTACAATATAGGCTGTTGCCGGCGATTAATGCAGCAGGCAACAATAATTTGCCGAAAGGACTGTATGCTGGGTGTCTGATTACAAAATCTGCGACATAGCAATTATAGGCGGAGGTATCGGCGGGTTGATGGCCGCCCACCGTATGATAGAAAAGAAACCATCGCTTAAAATTACCCTGATTGAAAAGGGCCCAGATCTCAAAAATCGCTCATGTCCCATGGTAAGCGGCGGGGCGCACACCTGTGTGCATTGCCCTCATTGCTCGATTATGGAAGGGCTAGCGGGCGCCGGTGCATTCTCTGACGGTAAATATGTTATTTCCACCGAATATGGCGGCTGGTTGACGGATTATCTGCCCCAAGAGCTGGTTATTGATTATATTGAACAGGCCGATTCTGTGCTTGTAGGTTTTGGCGCGACGACTGATCGCTTTATGCCGTCCGATTCGCTCAAAAAGCTTTGCCTTCAAAATGACCTGCACATGCACCAGGCACAGCTTAAACATCTGGGCACGGACGCGAACTTTGACACCATGCTTAAACTGGTGGATTCACTGCGCGACCGCATTGAAATCATTACAGAAACCGCGGTCACCGATGTTGACCGCGAAAGCCACCTGCTGACCTTAGAAAGCCGCGGCGGTAAAACGAGCAGCTTACAGGCTGAGAGTATTATCTTCGCCGTAGGGCGGGTTGGCAGTCGCTTTTTCTCTGAATGGTGCCGCAGAAACGGTGTGCCGCTGATTAACAACCAGATTGACATCGGTGTGCGGGTCGAGATGTCTTCGCTGATCTGGCAGGATTTTTCTCAAAAGATCTACGAGCCAAAGATCTGGTACCGCTCCAAGATGTTTGGCGATACCACTCGCATGTTTTGCTTTAATGAGCGGGGCAGCGTCGTGATGGAGAATACAGGCGGCATTTTGACGGTTAATGGCCATTCTTACCGTGATGAGGCTAAAAAGACCCAGAACTCAAACTTTGCGCTGCTGACCACCATTCGCTTTACCAAACCCTTTGACGAGCCTATTGAATACGCTCGGGCGGTAGCTTCTCTGGCAAACATGATTTCCGGGGGCAGTGTGTTGGTACAGCGCTTAGGAGATTTGGAAGCGGGCAGGCGGACCAACGAGCACCGCCTGAGCCAGTCCACCGTGAGACCCACGCTAGACGCTGTGCCCGGCGATTTGAGCTTGTGCATGCCCAAAAGACAGCTTGACAATATCATCGAAACGTTGCATGCACTGGATAAAATTTCTCCCGGAACCGCCAACTATGACACGCTGCTTTACGGGGTGGAGTGCAAATATTATTCGGCACGCCCCGCTACTGATGATTTTGAGCTAGAGGGCTGCAAGAACATCTATGCAGTCGGAGACGGCGCAGGATTTACCCGCTCGCTTTCGCACGCGGCCGCGCATGGTCTTTATGTTGGCGATAAAATTATTAAAAAAATTTAGGCAACAGTTTTGTGCCTAAATATGGGTATAACACGAAAAGTGGCGGAAATGTTCCACCGCTTCACGATGTCAAATAACCGCAGTTTTCATCTTGCGAAAACTGCGGTTATTTTGACAACCTAGATATTGAATGCGTGCTGCACCATCAGGTGCGGCGCGCTTTCAATATCTTAACTAAGAAGGAAAATTTATTTGCCCGCGGCGGCGTTGGTGCCCGCAATTCTGCCGAATACAACGGTATCGGTCAGCGCATTACCACCCAGACGGTTAGCGCCGTGAATTCCGCCAGTTACTTCACCGGCTGCATAAAGGCCGGGGATGATATTTCCGTTCGCATCAATGACCTGTGCGTCAGTGTTGATCTTCACGCCGCCCATAGTATGGTGAACGGTGGGAACGCGTGCGCCCGCGTAGAAGGGCCCCTTGTCAATCTTATTGGCATAAAGCGATCTGCCAAAGCTATCTGCGGTTTTGGCATCGACATGGGTATTGAACTCTGTGACAGCAGCGACCAGATTGGCAGGGTCAACGCCAATTTTGCTCGCCAACTCCTCGAGGGTTTCGCCCTTGAAGGCGCGGCCAGCGGCGATCAGCTCGTTCATTGATTCGTTAAAGTTGTTTTTTTCATCGCCGGTGGGGTAGTCGTGGCTGTCGAGAACAACCCACATGTGGGCGTTGGGCTGCTTAAACAGGGCGGCGGTCATGACATCGCGTCGTGCGCCCTCGTCAACAAAGCGGTTTCCTTCATCGTTGACAAAGATGCGGTTTTCGACGCCCATCTCAATGTTACCGCTCAGGCTGCCGGTATTCGGGTCGCCCATGGGCAACAGCTGGATATTTTCCATCTGAACCAGCTGAGCGTTGAGGGCTGTCGCCATGGCAATGCCGTCACCAGTCGAGCTGGGCGGGTTGGTGGTCTTGATGGTACTGTCGAGGGTTGCCCAGGCTTTATTATATTTCTGGCGCATCTCAACATTGGCGGCAAAGCCGCCGGTGGCCAGAACGACGCCCTTCTTGGCGGTGAGGGTCACCTTGTTTCCAGTCTCGCCTGTGGCGACGATACCGACAACCTTACCGTTCTCGGAGACAAAGTCGGTGGCCTTGGTGTTAAACATAATCTCAATGTTCTCGTGGCTATCGATGTAAGCGTTATAGGTTTTGAAGAAGCCGGTGCCTACCGGTTCGACGGGCTTATGCGCTCTGGGCCACAGACCGCCGAGCACGGTGAAGGTGCCGGGCTTAAATTCCATGCCAAGGCCTTGAAGCCATTCCACACCGTCCCATGCGTTGGTAACAAGTGTGCGGACCAGCTCGGGATCGCCTTGCTTATCTCCACCGTCAAAGGTCTGTTGGTAATGCAGCTCGACAGAGTCTTTGTTGGCCAGAGCAGTTTCACTGCCTTCATCTACGGCATTAAGCGCGCCGCCCGCCATAATGGTGTTACCGCCAACCTTGGGCGTCTTTTCAACCACAATAACAGAAGCGCCGGCCTGATTTGCGGTGACGGCGGCAGCAAGACCCGCGCCGCCCGCGCCGATGATGATGACGTCGGCCTCACGAGTAACATCCTCAGCCTTTTTGATTTCGATCTTTTTGTTTTTCAGGGCTTCCACGTCTGCGCCGGCCTGAGTCAGGCAGTCAGTGACGGCAGCCAGCAAAGCATTGCTGGTGATGGTGGCGCCTGCGATGGTGTCAACGGCGAGGCTTTGCGTTTCTACAATTTTTGCGGGAATCTGCTCGATGGGCATATCACTGATGCCGGGAGTCTCTTTGTGAGACGTAACCTTAATACCGGCGATTTCGTCCGCAGTGACGACAACTTCTACTGCCACATCACCACCCATGCCCTTTGAAGCAGCGGTATAAGTACCGGCTTTGAATGCGCCGGAAGCCTCGCTGGAAGCTGGAGCCGAGGAGGCAGGAGACGCTCCGCTGGATGCAGTCGGTGTCGCTGTAGCGCAGGCAGTAATGCTTAACAGCATTGCGGCGGCAAGCAGGCTGCTGAGAGTATTTTTGAACATTTTTTTCACTTAGGTTCCCTCCATCTGATTAGGTCAAAATATCAAATTTAAACGATTTCTAAACC
>DATMYZ010000088.1:0-3737 GCA_035560675.1 Clostridia bacterium | reverse complement strand
TGACCTGATTATAACGGCCTCCGTTTTATTTGTCAACAGGTTTTATCAAATTATAAAAAACTATTTCTGCGCCGCCTCCGCTTCAGCTTTACACCGCACGCTTTGCCATAACAATGCTTTGCATGACATGGTATTAATCACATATTTTTTTCACGGCCCATATGATGGCATAAAGGAGTGAGCATATGTCCCCGAATTGTGATATTGCAGTATTTGGTGGTGATAAGCGGCAGGTATATATTGCGCAAGCACTTGCTGAAAAGGGATATCCGGTCTGCACCTTCCAGCTTCTTGAAGCGGTGCAAGGTGGCCATTGCACTGAATTGCACAAACTTGGCGACATGTTCCATCAATGCAATGTGCTGATAGGGCCAATTCCTTTGACGAAAAATGTGATGCCCGCCGAGCAGTTGACGGCCATTTTTTCCAGGCTGCTGCAAGAAGAACATGTACTCATTGGGGGGGTGATGCCACCCGCTTTGGCCCAATTTTGCAAGCGTGAGAAAATTGCCTGTTACGATCTGATGCAAAATGAAAAAATCGCCATTTTAAACGCCGTTGCAACCGCGGAGGGCGCGATTATGGAGGCCATTCAAAACAGCGTTATCAATCTTCACGGCAGCAACTGTCTTGTGCTGGGGTATGGCCGTTGCGCAAGAGTGCTTGCCGAAAAGCTAAAAGGGCTCAGTGCAAGGGTGACCGTTTCCGCCAGAGGTGACGAAGCACTCGCATATGCGCAGGCCGCTGGAATGCAGCCTGTTCATTTGTCTGGCATAAAAGAAATTTTGCCGCATAGCGATTTCGTTTTTAATACTATTCCTGCTTTGATATTGGATAAATGTTGCCTGGAACGCCTCAATCCTCTGACTGTTATCATCGATATAGCATCTGCCCCCGGCGGCGTTGATTATGACTATGCCGGTCAGAAAAAACTGAACGCCAAGCTCTGCCTTGGGCTGCCTGGAAAGATAGCCCCTAAAATCTCTGCCGATATTTTAACGGATCAAATCATTACATTATTGAAAGCGAGAAGTGATTAAATGATGATAAGTGGGAAAAAAGTGGGCGTTGCCCTCACCGGCTCTTTCTGCACCTTTGACAAGGTTTTTTCCCAGATTGAATGTTTGACAGCGGCCAACGCCGACGTATTTACAATATTTTCAGAGCGCGCCCAGGTCATGGATACACGTTTCGGAGAAGCGCAGGAATTTTTAAAACAGGCTGAATCATGCACAGGGAATAAACCGATTACGACAATTACCGAAGCCGAAAAGCTAGGTCCCAACAATCTGCTCGACATTATAGTCATCGCCCCATGCACCGGTAATACGCTGGCCAAAATGGCAAACGCCATTACCGACTCTGCGGTGCTGATGGCAGCAAAGGGCCTGCTTAGAAACAATAAGCCGGTTGTTATCGGTCTTTCGACCAATGACGCCCTGAGCAATAACCTACAAAATATCGGCGTCATGATCAATAAGAAGAACATCTATTTTATCCCCTTCGGTCAAGACAATTACAAGGGAAAGCCAAACTCGATGATTTCAGACTTTGGCCTTATGATACCCGCTTTAGAAGCCGCTTTGGATGGCAGGCAATTACAGCCCGTGATTCTTGCGCCGCAATAATGACAGGGGTTATAAGGACGCGCCACGTCTACATGCAACACAATTTAATCCAAGTGCAAGTAAGGGAGCTATTACTCACGAAATTGGCACAAATACTGGCTCTGGTGTAGTTGTCGGCGTTTGATTCCGCCGCCCGAACCCCCGTCAGCATTTGCGGCAACTTCCTGAAGAATTGCTCCCTTTATAAATAATCATATTCCGCCACTGTGCGGAGGAACGGGGGCATAATATGTGTGGGATAGCCGGTTTTTGCAATATAAAAGCGGATTATATCAATTCTAATTCAAAGTGGCAGACTGTATTAAATCATATGAAGCAGTCGCTGGAACATCGCGGTCCCGACGAAGAGGGCGATTTGTTGCTGCCGCAGGTTGGGCTTGCGCAAAGAAGACTTTCAATTATTGATTTAAACAATGGTCAGCAGCCGATGAGCAGAAAAAGATTTGGACACACTTATTCCATTGTGTATAACGGCGAACTTTATAACACTGCGGAGCTTCGCGAAAGCCTGATCAGCATGGGCTACAGCTTTGAAACACGCTGTGATACCGAGGTTGTTTTGATTGGATATATGGCACTGGGGCGGGAATTTGTCAAACAAATGAACGGGATCTTCGCCTTTGCCATTTGGGATAGTTACGACCAAAGTCTTTTTCTGGCGCGGGACAGATTGGGCGTCAAGCCCCTGTTCTACACGATTTTAGAAGACACCTTCGTTTTCGGCTCCGAGATAAAAGCGCTGTTTGAATATCCGGGCTTTAAGCCGCGAATTGATGCTGGCGGATTGTGTGAAGTTTTCGGCCTTGGCCCGGCCAAGACCTATGGCCTTGGTGTATTCAAAGATGTTTATGAAATTTTGCCGGGGAATATTTTGGTGTGGAACCATTCGGGCCTGCACGAATCGTCCTACTGGCGCCTGGTTAGCGCGCCCCATGAAGACTCGTTTGAAGCGACGGTCGAAAAAACCG
Organism: Clostridia bacterium; assembly: GCA_035560675.1. Taxonomy (GTDB): domain Bacteria; phylum Bacillota; class Clostridia; order Oscillospirales; family Ruminococcaceae; genus Yanshouia. The sequence continues at coordinate 1,141 of DATMYZ010000088.1, read as the reverse complement.
CTTTTTTGCTGACTGATGCAGTCAAGAGGCAAATGGTTTCCGATATTCCGATCTGCACCTTTCTATCGGGCGGTGTTGATTCCAGCCTGATCACCGCCATCTGCGCCAACGAGTTGAAAACAAAAAATAAGCAGATTGAAACCTACTCCTTTGACTTTGTTGATAACGCGAAAAATTTTAAATCGAGCAGCTTTCAGCCCGCTCAGGACCGTCCCTATGTTGACATGATGGTCGAGAGCGTCAACAGTAAGCATACGTACCTTGAATGTGACAGCGTGGACCTAGCCGACCATCTGTACGACGCTGTCAACGCCCGAGATCTGCCCAATATGGCGGATGTAGAATCGTCGCTGCTCTATTTTTGCCGCAGAGTTGCAGCCAAGAACAAGGTGGCGCTCACCGGAGAATGCGCCGACGAAATATTCGGGGGGTATCCCTGGTTCCACAACCCTGAGCTTCTATCGTCTAAAACGTTCCCCTGGTCTAGAAACATGGCCACCAGAAAACTTCTACTGTCAGATGATCTGCTGTCAACGATTGATCTGGACGGCTATGTCCAGGCGACCTACGAAAAATCGGTCGCCGAAACGCCGCGCCTTATCGGAGAAAGCGTCACCGAAGTTCAGCGCAGAGAAATTGCGTATCTCAACCTGAAGTGGTTCATGATCACGCTGCTGGACCGCATGGACCGGTGCAGCATGTATTCGGGTCTGGAGGCCCGCGTCCCTTTTGCCGATCACCGCATTATTGAATACGTCTGGAACGTTCCGTGGGAAATGAAATGCCCAAACGGCGTTGTCAAGGGTTTGCTGCGCGAAGCGGGTAAAGGCTTGGTGCCAAACGAAATTTTATACCGCAGAAAAAGCCCCTATCCCAAAACCTATAACCCCGATTATGAAAAGCTGCTGGGCAACCGCCTTTTAGAGGTGCTCGCCGACCCGAATGCGCCCATCCACCCGCTGGTGGATCGCAATAAAATCAGTGCTTTTCTGTCCGCCTCTTCTGATTACGGCAAGCCCTGGTATGGACAGCTGATGGCAGGTCCGCAGCAGATTGCGTATCTTTTACAGGTTAACTACTGGCTGAAAAAATATCGCATCGAGCTGGTTTAAGCCATCAATTAAAGTACTATACCATCTGT
>DATMYZ010000087.1:0-2920 GCA_035560675.1 Clostridia bacterium | reverse complement strand
AAATTGACTTCATAGAATGTCGGCAAAATAGCAAATAGTGTGGGCGATTGACGGAATAATTGCAACAGATTGACGATGCGGTTTTTTTCAGCCCTCTTGTCTGAAATATCAGTAAGATGTAAAGATTGTGAGGAAGGTGCTATATGCAGTTGCGTGATTTAGAATATGTTGTGGCTATTGCACAAACCGGTAGCTTTTCAAAGGCCGCGGCGCAGATGTTTGTCAGCCAGCCTGCGCTCAGTCAGGCCGTTGCCCGGCTGGAAGAAGAGTTTGGTCTGCAAATTTTTTACCGCACGCGTGGCGTTGTCTCTCCAACCGAGGCGGGACGGGTGCTTTTAGAAGATGGGCTGAGCATCCTGCAAATGAGCGACCGCATCCACAAGCGTATGTCCGACGTGCAAAATATGCGAACCGGTCAGGTGTCTATCGGTATTTCGCACCTTTACGGCAAGTATTATTTTTCGCGCATTATGCCAATCTTCCGCGAACGGTTCCCCGGCATAGAAATCCGCATCGTTGAGGATACATCCTCCCAGCTTGAAAAACAGCTTGAGGCCGGCGTGGTGGATATTGCCTTCTTTTCGATGGCTGGCGCGTCGGATAAGCTGGTGTCAGAATTTCTGTTCCACGAGCAGCTGCTGTTTGCGGTGCCGCCCGGGCATCAGATTAACAGCTGTTATAAGCACGACGGCGACAGGCTGCCCACGGTGGATTTAGAACTGTTTAAAAACGACGATTTTTTGATGATTAAACGCGGGCAGCGCCTTTATACGCTTGGGCATATGCTGTGTACCCGAGCAGGCTTTGAGCCGCGGGTGGTTTTTGAGAGCGGCAATAGTGAGCTGGTCAACACCTTCATTGCCAGCGGGCTTGGCGTCGGCTTTTTGCCGATGGCTGTGCGCAGCACGTGTTTACCGGAGCATCGGGCGGTCTATTATCTGCTTAGCGACCCCGAGGCCAAGCGCGAGTATGTGGTCGCGTATAACAAGCACCGCTTTTTGTCGCTGGCTGCGCGGCAATTTATTGAGGTAGCTAAAGAAATCAGCCACCAGTTTGGCGATATTACGCCAAGCAAAGAGTAGGAGGTTTAGCGGATTAAGAACCTGCGATGCCGGTTTTTAGGTCGATTGGGCTGAAAAATTCAAGCTGCGGCTGTTTGAATATTTAAAGCAACAACCGCGTCAAGTATGACCTGCCCATATAACACCAAGCTGTTAAAAATACACCTAGTCGTCAAAAACCTCCGAAGGCAGTGGAGTAGGCCCTGAGAAAAAGTGGCTATGCTGGGGGCCGTTTTCGGTCAGGAATGGCTTATAAGCAAGCTATCCGACGTTACTTTCTAAATTTTAGCCCTTCCCTCGTAGCAGTGTGAAGTTATGCGATTTACGACATAGACTAAAAAAATAAAACAGGAAAAACAGTACAAAAAGTAGGGTGGATTCCTGATAAGAATCCACCCTCTAATCAATTGGTAATCCTGCATTATTACAGGAACAGGGACAGGATAAAGATGCCCAGCATTGCAGCAACGCCGATGACAAGCGTCATCAAGGTCTGTGTTTTGTACCCTTGCTCAGGCGTCATGCTGCCGAAGTTTGTCACGACCCAGAAATAGGAGTCATTGGCGTGGGAAACGGTCATGGCCCCGGCACCAATGGCCATTACGGTTAGCGCAGCCAACACCGGCGTATCCAGACCCAAAGCGCCCATCAGCGGGGCGACAATGCCCGCAGTGGTGGTCAGGGATACTGTGGAAGAGCCCTGCGCCGTTTTCAGAATAGCTGCCAGCAGGAACGGGAAGAAGATGCCCACAGTCTTGAGCGTATCTGCGTGGGCGGTGATGAAGCCAACCATGCTGGAGGCCGAAATAACTTTGCCCAGTACGCCGCCCGCCGCCGTGATGAACAGGATGGGGCCGACTGTTTTGAGGGTTTCGTTTGTCACCTCGTAGAAATCCGCAGACTTGCCAGCGGTAAACAACTGTGCAATTGCAAAAAGAGTGCCAACGCCCAGTGCGATGATGGGCTTGCCCAAGAAATTGCACAAGTCGCCGGTGATACCAGACCAGCCGCCCATGGAAGCTATGGAGCCCAACGCCATCAGCAGGATGGGAACCACGATAGGAGCCAATGCATTGACTCCGCCGGGCAGCTTGCCGTGTTCGGCGACCAGTTGCTCATAAGTCTTGACCGTTTCATCGAAGCCCTGTTCATCGGCACTTTTCACCTGTTTGCCAATGTATTTGGCAAAGAAATAGCCAGCGATCAGCGGGAAAACAGAGCAGAGGACACCCATTCCCATGACGAGTAGTAGATTATCACCGATTCCCAGCGTGTTTGCTGCGGCAATAGGACCGGGGGTCGGAGGAATCAAAACATGAGAAACATAAAGACCTGCACTCAACGCCACCGTCATAGCGACGCTCGATGTGCCCGTGCGGCTGACCAGAGCCTTGCGGATAGGGTTGAGAATGACAAATCCGCTGTCACAGAAGACCGGAATGGATACAACCCACCCCATCAGCTCGATAGCCAGCGCAGGCCGATTTTTACCCACAAGCTTGATCACCATGTCGGCCAGTTTGAGCGCGGCACCTGTTTTTTCCAGCATGGTGCCGATTAGGGCGCCCAAAATGATGACAATGCCAATGCTACTGAAAGTAGCAGAAAATCCGGCCACTATGACAGAGGGGATGCCGGAAGTCGTCGTGCCGTCAATGTTTTTTACATCGACCAATGGGATACCGGCCAGCAGTGCAAGGATCAGCGAAATGCCCATGATAGCCAAAAAAGGATGAACCTTCCACTTGGAGATCGCCAGAATCATGACGATGATCGCCAGGACGAATGCCAGGATCAAGGATATTCCGGTCATACATTTTTCCACCTTTCTTTTTGCAGCTTTTTCACCAAATATATTC
>DATMYZ010000086.1:0-4705 GCA_035560675.1 Clostridia bacterium | reverse complement strand
TATAAGGAAAGCCACATGGCAGCTTGCACCGCCTGTGGCTTTCCTTAAACAATATTTTTCAAAACCAAATAAAGCCTTGTTTAAAACCCGCCAAAAAAGTTACTCTTCTTTTGCTGTTTTTGCAGCTTCGGCTGTCGGCTGAGCGTCAAAAGAAAGATCTTCAGAGTAGTATTCCTGCCCACCGTACAGTTCATCTTCGTACTCATCGTCTCCAACGAGCTTACGTTTGCGGTCAAAAAAGCTGACCGCCGCAATAATCAACCCTATCATCGCTGCAAATAATGCAAATAAAGCAATCAGATTAGAGAGCTTCTTCATCAAACATCCTCCTAATAAATAGAACCATATGAGTAAGACTTCAACTTAATACTGCCATCATACTACAATTTTATCCTGTTCGCAATAAAAATATCCATTAGCCAAATTAGATGAAAAGCGATTTCCCCGTCATTTCATCTGGCTGAGCAATGCCCAACAACGAAAGCAGCGTGGGGGCAAGGTCGCACAAAGCACCGCCTTCACGCAGTCTTTGGCTGCACCCCACGGCAATCACAGGCACCCGGTTTGTCGAATGCGCCGTCATGGGGCTGCCATCGGGATTTTCCATCTCGTCAGCGTTTCCGTGGTCAGCCGTAACAATAACCGCTCCACCGAGTGCCAGAACCTTGTCGGTGATTTTGCCGACACAGGTGTCCACCGTTTCAACGGCTTTGACCGCAGCTTTAAATACGCCGGTATGCCCAACCATATCACAGTTGGCAAAATTGAGTACAACAAGCCCATAATTGTTGTTATCAAGCGATTCGAGCAGTTTTTCTGTGACAATATAGGCGCTCATCTCAGGCTGAAGATCGTATGTTGCCACCTTGGGAGAAGCCACCAGAATGCGGTCTTCGTGTGGGAAGGGCGTTTCGACGCCGCCGTTAAAGAAAAACGTCACGTGGGCGTATTTTTCAGTCTCAGCAATTCTGAGCTGACGCAGGCCCGCCTGTTCCACCACCTCGCCCAGCGTCTTAGCAAGACTCTGCGGGGCGAAGGCTACCGTGCAGTTGGGCATAGTAACATCATAACTAGTCATGCAGACATACGCGTTCAGCTTTGGACGTACCCGCTCAAAGCCGTCGAAAGCGTCGTCGAGCAGCGCGCGCGAAAGCTCTCTCGAACGGTCGGGTCTAAAGTTATAGAAGATGACAGCGTCACCATCCTTAATACCCGAATAGTTCTTGGCCACCAGCGGTTTAACAAATTCGTCAGTGATCCCCTGCAAATAACTGGCTTCAACCGCCTGTACTCCGTCGGCAAAGGGTGTGCCAACGCCGTAGGCCACTGCGTTATAAGCCTGCGAAACGCGATCCCACCGCTTGTCACGATCCATCGCATAGTAACGTCCAACAACGGTAGCGCAATACCCTACGCCGACACGTGCCAGTTCAGACTGCAAATCGCGCAGAAAACCCGCACCGCTCTTGGGGTCGGTATCGCGACCGTCTAAAAAGCTGTGCACGGCAACATTTTTAATGCCGCGTTGCTTTGCCAGCGCAAGCAAGGCAAATAAATGCGTGTAGTGACTGTGTACGCCGCCATCCGAAAGCAGTCCCATCAGATGGAGCGTTCCGTCACTGCTTAGCGCATCAAGCGCCTCGTTTAGAACGGGATTCTTTTCAAACACACCATCTGTTATCGCCTTTGTTATTCGCGTAAGTTCCTGATACACAACCCTGCCCGCGCCAATGTTTGTATGTCCAACCTCGGAATTGCCCATCTGGCCGTCGGGCAGACCCACATCCAGCCCGGAGGCCCCCAGCGTCGCGCAGGGCCACTGCTGCGTCAGACGATCCATATTCGGTTTATTGGCAGCAAAAATGGCATTACCTTTCGCTTCATTGCGGAGGCCATAGCCGTCGAGTATCATCAACATAACCGGTTTTTTCAATTTATCTACCCCTTGTCTACGCCACAGCGCACAGCAGCGCCATAGCAAACTGTCACATCACGTTTGAAGCGGCTTTGATAATTACATTAAAATCTGCTGCCTTTAACGAAGCACCGCCGATCAGTCCACCGTCTATGTCAGGTTGGCTGAGCAGTTCTGCAGCATTTTGGGCATTCATTGAGCCGCCATATTGGATACGCAGCGCCTCGGAAATGCGCTGTTCATACAGCATCTGAACCTTTTTGCGGATAGCGCCGCAGACCGCCTGCGCCTGTTCGGCGGTGGCGGTTTTGCCGGTGCCGATAGCCCAAATCGGCTCATAGGCAATGACAATGTCCTGCAACCGGTCTTTAGAAATATCGCTGAATGCCCCTTCCAATTGCCGATTGATAACCGAGAGTGTCTGGTCGGCTTCGCGCTCGTCCAACGACTCGCCCACGCAGACAATGGCGCGCAGTCCCTCTTGCAGGGTAGCCTTCAGTCTAGCGTTAACAGTTTGGTCGGTTTCGCCGAAATATTGCCGCCTCTCAGAGTGTCCCAAAACGACATAACGCACGCCAAGCTCCGAAAGCATGGACGCCGATATTTCGCCCGTAAAAGCGCCATTGGCTGCCCAGTGGCAGTTCTGAGCACCAACTTGAATGGGGCTGCCCTTGATCGCCTCGGCAACACATTCTATGTCGGTGAACGGCACGCAGGTAATTACCTCGCAAGCGGCCTGTACTACAAGAGGCTTAAGCGCTTCAATTAGCGCAGTCGCCTGTGCGCGCAATAGGTTCATTTTCCAGTTACCGGCAATAATAGGCATTCTTTTCATGTGCTTCATCTCTGTCTCCCTCTGACCTAGCGGTCGTTAAGGCAAGCGATACCGGGCAGCTCAAGTCCCTCCAGGAACTCCAACGAAGCCCCGCCGCCAGTAGAAATATGCGTCATTTTACTTTCGAACCCGAGCTGAGCTGCAGCAGCCGCGGAATCACCACCGCCAATAATGGTCACTGCGCTAGAGTCGGCCATCGCCTGCGCCACAGCACGCGTACCACCGGCAAATTTGGGCATTTCAAAAACACCCATCGGCCCGTTCCAGACGACTGTTTTAGCGTTTTTAATCACATCTGCAAAGCGCACAATGGTCTTAGGGCCGATATCCATGCCCATCCAGCCAGTAGGTATGCCAGTTGAGGCTACCGTTTGGGTGTCGGCATCCTCGGCAAACTTATCTGCTACAATATTATCCTCAGGAAGCAGCAGCGCCACGCCCTTCTTTTCAGCCTTTTCAAGAAGCTGATGGGCAACTTCTATCTTTTCCTGTTCACAGATTGAGGTGCCAATCTCGCGGCCCTGCGCCGCAAAAAAGGTGTAAGCCATGCCACCGCCGATGAGAATGCTATCAGCCTTGTCCAGCAGGCTTTCAATCACGCCGATCTTATCCGAGACTTTGGCACCGCCCAAAATAGCAACAAATGGGCGCACAGGATTGGTCAGCGCCTTGCCCATGACGTCAAGCTCTTTACCGATGAGAAAGCCGCCGACCGCTGGCAGATGTTCGGCCACACCCGCGGTAGAACAATGGGCACGATGTGCCGAACCAAACGCATCGTTGACGAAAATATCTGCCAACTCGGCAAATCTAGCCGAAAGCTCAGGGTCGTTTTTTGTCTCACCCTTTTCAAAGCGGACATTTTCAAGCAGCAGTACCTCGCCGGGTTTGAGCACCTTAGCCTTGGCCTGCGCATCTATACCGACAACATCAGCTGCAAGCATAACAGATCGGCCCAGCAGCTGTTCAAGCCGCTTGGCAACGGGTTTTAGAGAGAATTTTTCTTCAGGTCCATTTTTCGGCCGTCCCAAGTGCGAACAAAGAATAACTGCTGCATCTTTTGAAAATAAATATTTTATGGTAGGCAGCGACGCGGCAATGCGCTTGTCGTCAGTAATTTGGCCATCTGCCAGCGGCACGTTAAAATCGCATCGGACAAGGACCCTCTTATGTGATACATCAATATCCTCAACTGTTTTTTTGTCAAACATACTCATGCGCTTTTCCTCCTAGATCCGGCGGCGGCTCATTTCTGATCGTGCCGGGCTTTATTTTGTGCCAAAGATACGGTCGCCTGCATCGCCAAGACCGGGCAGAATATACTTGTTCTCGTTTAGACGCTCATCACGCGCTGCGGCATAAATCTGCACGTCAGGATGCGCGGCGGTCAGCGCTTGAATGCCTTCAGGCGCGGCAATAATACAAACAAATTTAATGCTGCGGGGGTTGCGTCTCTTAACGGCGTTAACGGCGTCTATCGCAGATCCGCCGGTGGCTAGCATAGGGTCAAGCAGAATAACATCACGCTCTTCAATGTCGGCAGGCAGCTTGCAATAATACTCGTGCGGGGTGTGGGTCTCAGGATCGCGATACATGCCAATATGGCCTACCTTGGCCGCCGGAACCAGCGCCAGCATACCATCGCACATGCCAAGGCCCGCGCGCAAAATCGGAACAAAGGCAAGCTTTCTTCCTGAAATGACCTTAGACTTGGTAACGGTCATGGGGGTTTCAATTTCAATTTCCTTCAGGGGTAGATCACGGGTTGCCTCATAGCACATAAGCATCGATATTTCGCTAATCAACTCACGGAATTCTTTGCAAGGGGTGTTCTTGTCACGAATAAGCGTGACTTTATGCTGGATGAGGGGGTGATCGGTGATAATAGGTGTTAACATTTTTAGGCCCTCCTGTATGATAAATATTATGTGACGGCACACTACTATATATAATAG
>DATMYZ010000085.1:0-5387 GCA_035560675.1 Clostridia bacterium | reverse complement strand
ACATAGCGCTTGTCATATGCTAATAATTTGCTTCAATTTATTGCCAAAACTCCAAATTAAAATTGCAAGGTTTCTTCGGATTCTCCGAAAAAGCCTTGCATTTTAACGTTTCAATAAGAACAAATACAGAACATTATTCTCTTCTCTAGTCGGAGTTGGTCATTTCAAATTTCAATAAGGCTGTATATCCACATGATGACGTTTACGTTCAGCTTAGAGTCTCAATGGTGATTTCTCCGTTTTGTGATACAATCTTAGCCATATCGCTCGTATAGACCTTGCCAAAAGTATCAGTAATTTCATACTCATAATAGAATATGCCATCAAAGAGGGTGGTTTCTTCAACAATCACATCGCCATCCACCGTAAAGCCGCCAAACGGGAAGCTATAAGATTCTCCCGTAGCAAAATCGCTTGCTCCAAACAAAAATTCAATGCTGTCACCGGTTTCAAGCTTGCGAATCTCTTTGCTGCTCATGCCACTTTCATCAATACCATCCCAGGTGCCTATGACAGCATACTGGCTGGTCGTATAGTCATAAGACATACGCAAATTGGTTTCTACACCATTGAGCGTAATGGGAACAGTGTACAGAATATAGTTGTCGCTCCAGTCCACCGGCAGCATAGAGCAGATTTGATCGTTTATTATCGGCCAGACATTTCTGAAGTTATCCCAATAAAGTCCGCTTTCCTCGTCATAGTTCAGGTCATAATCGGCTCCTAAGAACAAAAGTGACTCGCCGCTGTCATCTTCGAAATAAAGATTATACGCAACGCTTTGAACGGCGTTTTCACCCGCGTCAATGGCCAGAATATAATTTCCATCCACGTCAAGCTCGTTATGAAAGGTTAGCGCAAAATCGGCAGGGTTCAGCGGTGTAATTTCCGCAATATCCCCTGTATTCACGGTTTCAACAAAGATTGATTCATTATTGATAACAGGCAGGTTTATTTCAAGCCCCTCCGGCATTTTCCATTCGAAGATGCTTTCAAAATATCTCAGATAGCTTCCGCTTATAGCTGCAGTTTTGGCATATTGATTTAAAATGTCATAATCCACCCCCAGCGGCACAAACAGCGAAAGACCGCCAGACCGTTGCTTGCCCGCGCCGTTCACCTTATATTTCACAGCATTATCCAATGCAGCCAGTACCTGCGCGCCGGAGTTGGTAAAGGCGTTGCCCGATTGCAGCACGAGGTCACTCAAATCCACCATGTTGGTGTAGCCTTCGTTGTCGTTATTACCGCCGTAATTTTCCGCTTTCGTTATGGCCTTCGCGTAAGGTTGATATTTTTCTGGCACGGTTACAATTTCGCCAAGCTCGGTCGCCATGGTATCAAACGCGCCAGCTAGCTGGGGAACAGAAGCCAGATCAATGACTGAAAGTGTGGCCATTTCAGACGCCCCACTCGACTCACACTTTGCAAAGTAGCTGTCGCAGATGGCTTTTCCAACCTCAAGGCCGTCGGCGGTCGGATTGCTGCTTATGTATTCCAGCCATGCGGTAAAATCCCATCCGGTGCCCGGCTCAATTTCTTCAGATGCGACAAGGTATTTGCCATAGGGGCAGAGCGCCGCCGCATTTTCTAATGTAGCCATCAGACAGGTATCAAAGCCGATAATTTCAAACTCAACCCCTGCCTGTGATATACCCTGAGACAGCTCCAATAAATTCAGAGAATCGTTATCATAAAGCTGGTCAAATGCAACGCCAGAAACGCTTCCGCCGCCGTGGTTCCATATCAGGCACATATACTTGTCGGCGGGGTAGTTTTGTACACCCCATTGTAAGTAGCTGCCAAGCGTGTCGGCGCTTCCCATGCTCGCAAGCGGCTGCTGATCTACTAACGTTATTCCGGCACTCTGAGAAATCTCATAGCGCCCCAGCTGGCTGGCATCTACGACATCGTTTCGCCACGTTTCAGTGCCACCGGTCTGCACAAGGACCTTTACATTATCTGCTTGCTCTGCATCAATAAGCTCCTGCAAATTGACGGTAGCAAAACCGCCGTTTGTTTCAAGATCGGTACCGCAGAGGTAGACAAAAACCGACCAGTTTTGACCAGCTGAATTGCTCTTTATCAGGCTTGACTCGGAACTGATGCTTGCTTGCGCGCCCTCAGGGGCGGATGGCGTCTCGGCGCTGCCACAGCCTACAAGAATCGCGGCAAGCATACAAATGCTTAAAATAACAGCCGTAAATTTCTTCATATTCCCCCTCCGTTACAACCCTAAAAGCTGACCTTTCTTCGCATCAAATTCGGCCTGGGTAATAATCCCCATGTCTAACAGATCCTTAAACTTTTTTAAATCCTCAGCAAGCTCGGTGGTTTTGCCTGCCCTGCTCTCACCTGCCGCCCCTTGTGTAGACGCTTGTGGAAAGAATGATAGCAGCTCTTGCGAAGCGGTATCCAAAATTGATCGCGCGCAGGTATAGCGTTTTATAAATTCGGGAATATCGTTATTCAGCAAATCTGGTGCGCTAAAGCTGCCATGAAGCACCTGCCAGTATCGGTTGTTCACAGCAAATTCCAAATTAAAATTGTCTATTGGTGCTTGAATTTGGGGCTTGTTTTTGTCTTCTTTTCCGCTTATGCGATTGATGGTGCCAGAAAAGGCGAACAGTCCGCCCACAAAACCCCCGTACTGATTCATAAAACCGTCTACGGCACTCGGGTAGGTCTTGTATCCGCTTTTATCCAGTTTAATTACAATGTGGTTATCTTCTTTAAGGCAAAAAGAAACTAATTCATCCATGCGGAAAATCGGCGAATTTTCACCGGATTCTAAATACCACAGACCATGCTCGTCATCAACGCAAATTTTTTGTTTTAAAAATATCGCGTCGTTAAAATTAAGAACACGTGTTTGCAAAAAAGTTTTATGCTGCTCGGCATTTTGCTTGCGGTATTCCAAATGTTCCTTGAGCAAAGCCAGTGTTAGTGTTTTTTTTAGTTGGTCCTCCATAGAAATGGTGTTATCGCAGTCCTTACATAAGGGCTGACCATCTATCTTGAAGGGGAATATCCGCGGCGTTGGGCCACCACATATGGGGCAGGGATTTTTGTCACTTTTAAATAGTCCCATGGTCATTTCCTCCTACAATGAATGTTGTTATCGGGTGCCTCCGCCGCTTCCGCCGCCAGAAAATCCGCCACCGCCACCAAACGAACTATGCCCGCCACTGCCGGATGAGCGCGCCGCCTGGGCCGACACGGCCGCGTGATAAGAGGCCCTCTGGTACTGATAAGCCAATAAATAAAAATATTCTGCTCTTTCCTGATAAGGCATAACAGTTGGATAAACCTGTTTAAACTGCTCAATTGCTTTATCAGCAATGCCGAGCAGTGAAGCAAAAACGAGATAATCCTGCCAGATGACAACCTCGTCAATTCCCCGTTCATTGATTAACGAAAAATCAAGTAAATATTTTTTAAAGCCTATAATCTGCAAAAGCAAACTTTTGCCTCGTTCGGTAAGGCAGCTTAAATAAGCGGTTGGCGCACCGTTATAGCAGTTAATCTGAGTCAGTGTTTTCTCGCCGTCCTGCTTGGCTTCCTCCACAAGCTCTGTCATAACCGTATAATTAGAGGTGCAATATTTCTCCAACTCTTTTTCCTGTAAAATGCCATCAGGCCCGCTTGCCAAAACTAACAGTTCATAAAGCAGTTTTGCAGCGGTACCGTGGAACTTTGGAGGCGCGACAAGTCTGAGCGAAATGCTCTCTTTTGCCTTCCCAAATATACCGACAGATTTTTCAGTCATCGGTTCAAGACTGCCACTGTTAATCAGCTTTAAAAATGTTGCTGCAATAAGGTTGCCATCGTCGTCGGACTGTCTGAAACGTCTTGCCAGTGCATGCACAGCCTCAATATTTCCGGCAATAGGAGCTTCTCTGAAATATTCAGCGTCTTTAAAAAGCTTTTTAACCGGCAGCCTCTTTTTCAAAGAAAACCAAATCCAAACACCTAAAATCAGAAAGGGTGCCAAAGGAAACATTAGCGCAACTATAGCCAGTGCAGTCGTGGTGATTGTCCCAAACGAGCCCTCTTCCTCTGACTTTGGGTTCCCTGCACCTGCGGAACTATAGTTGCTGCCCTCAAGGGCGCGTTTTTTAATCTGTTCAAACGACCCGCTTTCGATTCTAGCCGGCGTTAAAACGCCCTTATTAAGCTGTACCATCACAATGACGCTGTCGGTACTACTCGTGAGCGGCTTTTCAGTGTAGGCAATAATTGCGCCGTTTTCAAAATTAATTTGACCGTCAAAGCCAAATGTCCAGATCTTTCCGTTCTGATCATTGATGGGCGTGCCATCTTTAGCAACAATTTTAACAGTTACATTGGTGGGAAGAGTACCCATTCCACTGTTTATAAATTGAAAATTGAACCCGTCATAATCGTCATAAGCTGAAACAAGCCCATTGAGCTTATATTTAATCGTATAGCGGTTCTTCCCGTAATCAGTGATGCCCCAGCAAAGCTCATAGCCTCGGGCGATCTTTACGATGCCGCACTTTCCGGCCTTTTCATTAAAGCTGGCGCTCACCTTCCAGTCGTCTAGGCGCTTATATGCACCATTGGCGTCCGAGACAGCAAAGTCTGACAGGGTCATTTCGCCCAAATTCTCAAGGGGAAAATAAGCTTCCGTTCCCTCGGCGAAATCGCAGTCCCATATTTGGGTGATATCGGCAGAGCCGTCCCCGCTGAGAAGAACCTCTACCCCAATGTCGGTAACCTGATTTGCCGCAAACACAGGCATTGTCAGCAAAAGGGTAACAACTATCGCAACAGCAAACGAAATAAATAGTTTCTTTATCAACCCGTCACCTACTTCATGCTGGGCATGTTTTCTTTAGCCTTATCTGCCTGCAGATAATCGCGCTGGTGAAATCCCAGCATCCCCGCCACCAACACAGTTGGGAAAATTCGGATGCTGCGATTTAACTTAGTTACACTGTCGTTATAAATCAGTCTGCTGGTACGCACCATGTTTTCATATTGGTTTAGAGCGTCCATCGTTTTTAAATAATTCTGATTTGCTTTAAGATCCGGATAGCTTTCGGCAACCGCCATGATGCGCCCAAGCGTTTCAGTAATGATGTTCTGCTGCCCTTCTACATCAGAGGGCGATGAGCTTTTTGTAATAGCGCGGCGCGCTTTAATCGTTTCGGACAGGGTTTCGTACTCATGTTTAGCATAACCCTTCGTCAGGTCTAAGAGCGCACTTAGCGCATCCCAGCGGGAAGAAAGCTGCACCCCAATTTGAGACAGGGAGTTGTTAATATTTTCATCCATCATAACCAGCTTGCGTTGAACGGTCATTAGCCATAGAATTATAAGCGCTATAATTGCTCCAATAATCAGGTAAACCATATCCAGAC
>DATMYZ010000084.1:0-2672 GCA_035560675.1 Clostridia bacterium | reverse complement strand
GGTCAAAATGAGTCAAAACAGAGCGCAATGAACTGCGCTCTGTTTTATTCTATCTGGAAAACGCTGCATTTGTCAAGCGATGCCAGCGGGAAGCTACAGCCGCATGCCCAAATATGAAGATCCAAACAACCCTACACCAGGCGCAAATTGCCACTAGACAGAACAACGGCATGGAATTAAGCCACTTCTCCATATTAATTTGGGCGCTCACCCACTTGAGCAATCAGCCGATTGACACCCTGCGTGATGCCGGAATGCTCAGGCTGACTCAAGCCGGGGTCTTTCTTTAGAAGCGTGGTCGCAGCCTGCTGGGCTTTTATAAACAGCGCGGCATCCTGTACCAGATCAGCATTATCAAGGCCGGGCAGACCATGCTGCCGTGCACCCAGAATATCGCCCGGACCGCGCAGACGCAAATCTTCTTCAGCAATGCGAAAGCCATCGCTTGTAGCAGTTATGGCCGCCAACCGTTCTGCAGTCGATTGGCTCTTGGAATCGGTAACCAGAATGCAAAAGGCGTTGTGCCTGCCGCGCCCCACCCGCCCACGGAGTTGGTGCAGCTGAGATAGGCCAAAGCGTTCGGCATTTTCAATCAGCATAACAGCCGCGTTTGGCACATCGACGCCGACCTCAACCACTGTGGTTGCCACCAGTAGCTGAATCTCGCCTGCGGCAAAATGCGCCATCACCTTTTCTTTGTCGGCAGGCTTCATCTTGCCATGCAGCAATCCAACTGTATAATCCCTAAATGCGCCCTCGGCAAGTATTTTGGCATAGTCCACAGCCGCGTACAGCGGCAGACCCGGCTGTGTCTGCTCCACCTCCTCATCCTGTGCGCCGACCAACGGACAAACAATATAGGCTTGCCTGCCCTCATCCAGCCGAGCCCGGATAAAGCCAAACGCGCGATTGCGCTTGGCAGAGTCAATACGATAGGTCGCCACCGGTGTTCTTCCGGGTGGCAGTTCTTTAATTAACGATACGTCAAGATCGCCGTATAGAATGAGCGAAAGCGTACGCGGAATAGGCGTAGCGCTCATGACCAGCGTGTGCACTGCCTCGCCCTTGGCGGTGAGCGCGGCACGCTGCGCCACACCAAACCGGTGTTGCTCGTCGGTAATCACCAGCCCCAGCGACGCAAAAGACGTGCTGCCAGAGAGCAATGCCTGTGTGCCGATGACGACATCACACTCGCCCGTGGCAACACGCACTTCCTGCTCTCGTCTCTCTTTGGCCTTAAGCGCACCAATCATCAGCGCCACGCGGATGCCAAAGGGTGCCAGCATTTGCGTCAACGTCTTGTAATGCTGCTCGGCTAAAAGCTCGGTCGGGGCCATCAGCCCCGTCTGGCGCTGATTCTGCCACATCATATAAGCAGCGGCAGCAGCTACCAACGTCTTACCCGATCCAACGTCGCCCTGAACGAGACGATTCATCACATTGTCGGAAGTTAAATCGCGCTGTATATCGTCAATGGCCGCCATCTGTGCCCCAGTCGGGGTAAACGGTAGGCTGTCGTAAAATGCTTGCAGGCTACATAGCGCCATGGGCGTGATTTTTATGCTGCACCGAGATGAACGCAGTCGCAACATGGCAACAGAAAAGACCAACAGTTCTTCAAAGAGGATTCGTCCGCGCGCCGCCTCACATTGCGAAACCGACTCCGGCGCATGCACCATGCGGATGGCTTCTTCCAATGTAGGAAGATCGACACTCTCACGCAAATCCTGTGGCAGCGTATCCTGTATAGGTTCAGACAGGGCTTGCAGCGCGCGCTGCACATCCTGTGCCACCGCACGAGAGGGCAGCCCTGCACAGACGGGATAAACCGGCATCAGACGTCCCAGCCAGCGCTCCGGCAGAATTTGTGGTGCGCTGATTTCGCGATGCAGCAACGTACCACCCATGGTACCGTAAAATAAATAGCTTTGCCCTACTTTAAGAGCATCTACTACAAACTTTGTATTGAAAAATGTGAGCGTGAGCGTTTCTTCATCATCGCAAACCTCCAACTTAAAAACCGACAGCCCTTTTCGAATGCGGTGTTCATGTGATTTTTTAATCACCTCAGCACGCACTGCACAAGATTTGCCTATCTCACACTGAGCGGCAGGCATCACATGCGTCAGATTAATATAATTTCGTGGAAGATACAACAGCAAACGGCGAACACTGTCAACGCCAAGCTTGTGGTAAAGCAATGCTTTTTTATTACCAATACCATTGATTTTAATGATATCATCGCTCGGCATCAGCCCCATTGTTCACCTCTCCTTTTACTGTCTCCTATCCTATTTGTTGCCTGAAATCAGCTTATTCATGCTGAGCTTCTTCGTTTTTTAAGTCACCATAGCATTTTACACACAACTCTTTTCCCTTGTAGGTAACAAAAACGGCCCTGCCACAACCGGGCGTCGAGCATTGCTTATCAGCGTTTGTTACATGAGCTTTTCTGCTGTCAGCAGTGTCTTCGGACTCGGCAGCAGATTCAACCTCTCCACCGTTTTCGGGCTGCGCTGCTGTTTGTTCTGCCTTTTCATCCGCTGTACTGGAGGCATTCTCCCCAGTGCTTTCTTCGCTGTGAGTAGACAGCCATTCATATACGCCGCCAGCCAAAATTCCGGCAACAAATACCAATGCAAAAGCTATAATGATTCTTTTCACCTTATGAC
>DATMYZ010000083.1:0-2488 GCA_035560675.1 Clostridia bacterium | reverse complement strand
TAGATACAGAAAGCCTGGTACCGCAGAATCATCTGCTGCGGAAAATTGATGCGGCAGTAAACTGGGAACGGGTGTAAGGCGGTTGGAAACACCTCTCAGGCCGTGCAGACCTACAGTCGCCGCATGGCACAGGTCGCCACCGACAGCGCAGTACTTTTTGCCACAGGCACGCAGATTTCCAAAGCAATGCTGTCACCGGTTAAATCTATCTACGGCACACAGGACGCCCTTGCGGAGCTGTCCTCTCTCGGCGTGGAGGCATTGGATGAGATTGAGACCGCCGCCCAAAGCTTTTCTGATACATGGGCCGGGACGACCAAAGCGGAATTTATTACCGCGGCCTATGACATCAAAAGCGGCATTGCATCGCTTTCCGACGCGGCGGTTGCAGACTACACCCGCATTGCGGGCATCACTGCCAAGGCCACCAAGGCGACTACCGGCGAAATGACCAGCCTGTTCGCCACCGGCTATGGTATCTACACTGCTTTCCTTCAAAACGCTGCCAAAGCCGGTGAGGAGCTGGGGTTAAGATTTACTGATGCCAGCGGCAATCTAAAGGCCATGCCGGAGATGCTCGGCTTGTTGAAAAACAAGTTTGGCGAAACGATGACCGCCGCCGATAAGATTGAGCTGCAAAAGGCTTTTGGCACTGTTGAAGCGGTCAAGCTCATTGAGCTGCTCTAATCTCTAAATCCCAATTCAAATCAATATTATGGAATCCTTCGGGTGATGCTCTCTATTGGGGTAAATGGGGTAAACAAATAAACATAGTTTTTATTGGCGACAAGCCCATCTTCAATGCGGATAGCTGTCGACAAGAAATCACTCAGTTTTGGTTATACGATGACAAGCTAATTGCGGTCATAAGGGTTCTCAGCAGGAAGAGGGCGGGAGATGGTGAAAATATCAGCTGGAGATTGACAACATCGTTCGCCTATAGGCTTTCATGTTGGTTTCCGTAGCATTGGGATTATAAGCGGGGTCCTGTATGTGGAAATACATGTTTACTTCCAGCTCAAGGTCTTCGTTATTTACAGCCCTCATAGCCATACCAGCTTTGTTGACAGGATAACCCTTTTCATTCTCACGGTCTACACGGTCGCGGGACCAGGGCGCACGGCCCTGCGTTTCGCCCTTGGTTGCTTCAATGGTCATACCGCTTTGCACCGTGACGCATCAGTGCTGCTCATTATGCCTGTTTTGGACGAGATACTCGCTGAAAAGGATACTGCACCTGCTGATGGAAAGGAAAAAGGTCATGACTCCGTGTGACAAAGTTTGCATCGCAAATGTCAATGGCAAATGCGCCACGCCTTCGTGCAAGGGCGCAAATGAAGAGAAAGGAACGGAAAAATAATGAACATTCAGAACATAATTGAAAGCGCTTTAACAGAGCATTACATCCATTCATATCCGGTGGAGCAGTTTATCGTAGATTTGGGGAATCGTACTGGCACCGTAATCATCAACTGCCACTGGTGACTGCATGTGCAAAGCATGGCTGTCAACTCGAAGAATACGAACGTTTGGTAGTATCGGGGCCTAAAATTATGCCCCAATGTTGCGAGATAGAGAATATTGCCGAAGTTAAATTGGCGTCTCCACTTGAAGTAAGTGTAGCAAAGGATGCAGATAAAATATTGAAGTCCATTCGGGATATCTCGCCTTGTGACATAATAGAAAAAATCAGGCAAATGTATAAGAACGCCGGCTTCTTTAGCAATAATATGCTTGCTGCTGATAAAGTGTATCAAAATCTATATAGTGTTTTCCCGGACATAAAAAACGTGTGCAGTGAAGCGGAAATTAAAGCTATCTCTTATTTAAGGTCGAAATGGAAGCATTACACAGCAACACATATTCTTACTTGCATTAAGCAGGAATGGCAAAGCAATAAAAGTGATTACACGTCTTGCGTTTTTGAGTCAACTATGACTGAAGAAATGCCAACGTCTATTCGTAGCACAGCAAAAAGTAATAATGGAAAGGCGGTGTGTCGATTTTCTGCTCGAGGCAGAGCGCTTCCAGCGGTAGAAAATTTGAATGTTTCCCTTATCGGGTACTGGAAACACATTGACAGATTAGTTTATGGGCAGAACATAATAAGCATTTGTTATATTTTTCTCTCCCCATTTTCTGAACAGTATTTTTTTACCTTCAGGGGATACGAGAAGTTCGGTATACATTTCATCACCATGTTCCAGCAATGATATTGTTAGCTCATCGTTTGGCTTTTGCAAAAGCAGCAAAGCAGATGCGCGTCTATCGTCTTCGTCGCTATAATCAGCTATTAATGGTATGCCAAAATCATTTCCACCTAAATTTTCTGGTTTTGTGTCGTAGCGTATATATCCCCAATCGCCAGCTTCTTCGGATAACAGTGACAAGCCCAAATTTTGAGCGAGGAGATTACGGTCAATGATTTTTACCTGCGATAAGTTTTCGCCATAATATATATTGCAATAAGATTGCTCATCATCAACAC
>DATMYZ010000082.1:0-3431 GCA_035560675.1 Clostridia bacterium | reverse complement strand
ATATTAAAAAGGATCCGCTTGACGAACGAGTCTATCAGCTGATGATGGAATGTTACCAGAAAAATGGACTGTATTATAAGGGGATTAAGGTTTATCAGAATATTAGCAAGCTACTTAACGCTGAGCTGCGCATCGCACCCTGTGCGGAATTGACACAGTTGCACCGCGAGCTTTTGGGTGCCTGGACCGAATCGACAGCCGAAGAACCAGAGCAGCCGACGGTGCTCGTAATCGGTCGCACAATGGAAATGCAGTATATGATGAAGTCGTACCGGTCATTTTTACTGGGAACGCCGACTGCGCTTCTGATTTTAGGCGATAATGGCGTCGGAAAAACCTATCTCGTCAACCATTTTCTCGACAGCATTGGCGAAGATTCATGCATCGTGCTGAAAACCATTTGTTTTCAGGCAGAACGCGAATTTATTTTGCAGCCCTGGAACACAATTATGCTTCAACTTGATCATCTTATACGCAGCCGCAATATTACGGTTCCGGCAAGCTACATGAGTTACATCAACACCCTGTTCCCGCTGTTTGGCGACTATGCACTGACAGCGCAGGTGCCGGAGGACGTGATGACCTCCTATAACTACCGCACCGCCCGCAACAGTGTGCTGAAGTTGTTTTCATTTATTGGGGAAGAGACGCCAATTATACTGTTTTTTGATAATATACAATTTATGGATAATCTCAGCCTGGAGCTGCTATCCTTGATTATCAGAGAGCGCAACCCCAATATTTTATGTATTAGCACCTGTCTGGATGTACAGACGCCCTATCTGCAAAAGCAAATCAACGCGCTGGTGCGCGAGAAATTTTTAAGCCAGCTGCTTATTCAGCCACTGACAGAGAAGGATGTGACGGATATTATTACCGACCGGCTGGGGCCGGATGCGTTAAATGAACAGATTATTTCTCATATCTATCAGGATTCTGAAGGCAATGGCTTTTTTCTCGATCTTCTTCTCGGCTATCTGACCAACGACGCCGCTGCGGCCCGAAGGATGCCGTCTAACCCGCACGATATTCTGCTGGAACGCCTTGAAGAGCTTTCAACAGATTCTCGGCAGCTGCTGGACACCATATCCGTATGCCCCGAATCAATAACGCTTGATATTGTCGAATATATTCTAAACCGGGATACGCTGGAAATTATAGATCTTACCGAGGATCTAAAGCAGCATAGTCTCATCAGAGAAAAGGTGACAGATGGTCAAATCCGCTTTCAGTTCCGGCACGCAAAGATGCAGGATTTTGTTCATTCGCAGCTTTCACCGTCCAAGCGTAGGCTGCTGCACGCCAGAGTAGCTAATTATTATGAGCAGACACCGGAGCTGCTGCATAATAACAACTGGTATCAGCGCATCATTTATCACTATGCACAGGCGTGTAACGACGCTAAAGTGCTTAGATATAAAATTCTCAGTCTGGTAGATTATTCACGGTACAACTATGAGCTTTATCCAGTTCTTCAACCGCAGAAAGACTCTGCGCTGGAAGCGCCAAAACAGCTATCGAAATATTTTGACCATCTGGTGGCGGAGCTTGTTCGTCTGTATAATTACCAGCCTAATGCGATTGATTTTGTTGAGCTGGAAACACAGCTCTATCTTGTTATCGGCAAATACTGCATCTCTCAGGGGCAGTATAAAAAGGGGCTTGACGCCATCAAGCGCAGTTTGTCCCATACCGATTATTTAGAGACATATCCGCATATTCATATTTCATGCCTGCGTCAACTGACCTTTTACGGCATACAAACCTGGAACGCGGTATTAATGCGAGAGAATATTGAAAAAAGCATGGCTATTGCCAAAGAGAAGCGCCTTAGCATTGATTATGCCATTGAATGCCGCCTGAACGGCCTTTATTTGACTATGTGCGGCCGATATGACGACAGCAGGGAACGCCTCAATCAGGTCATAAGCCTGTTTGAATCCACAGCGCTGGATAGTCAGAACTATGTTCTTAACCTAGCGGCTTGCTATAACTATCTTGGCGAGTTGGAGCGCAAGCAGAAGCATTTTGAAGCTTCTCTGGCGTTTTATGAACGTGCAATAGAGCTTTGCAGAGATCGCAAATATCCTAAAAATCCGATCTTTTTTTCCAACCAGGCGCGTGCACTGCTGATGCTGGGCAAAAAAGATAAGGCGGCCGAATTGTTCTTTTATGCCAATAAGATTTATGATGCATCTAATATTCTATTTGGGCGTGCGGAAACTAAGGTCTATTGCTGTCTGCTTAATGCGATAGATGGCAATACAAATGACGCGAAACGTCTGCTGGTAGAAGCAGAAAAAAATGCACTTATATTAGGGTCCCCGATGTCTTTAGGTATAGTTGAGCGGATTAAGGCTATTTTGCTAAAGAATTTTTCAGAGGATTTTAATGGGGTCATTACGGACAGCATTGAAGACTGCTGTGAAAAATGCGAAAAATATCTTGCCGACCTTCCCGGAGCCTACGAGCTGCAACTTCCGCTAGAATTGGGTGCAGCAAATTAAACGAAAAAAAGACGGCAGGGTGATACGCTTTTTTAAATGACTACCTGGATTTGAACGGTGCGCAGGGAAGGAGACACCTATGGAAATTTCGATAAGAATAGCGGATCCGGCCGGAAATATTACCATTTTTGTTATGAGCGAAGTGCCGCCTGAGCAGTATGTAAGAGTGGCGGCCAAGCTGTTGGCCAATAGCAAATTTCATGCTGAGCAGGTCGCGTTTCATGTTAAGCCGCGAATGGGTGCCGATGGACGTATTCAGATGATGGGTGGCGAGTTCTGTGGAAATGCAACCCGTAGTTATGGATATCTGTTAAGCACTCTGTTGTCCGGTCAACCAAGCTGTGTTAATGTAGAAGTCAGCGGAGCCGACTACCCGTTGATGGTCAAAGTTGACCACAGGCAGGGCAGATGCGAGACGGAAATGCCACTCCCAACAGGGAAAACGACTATTTTATTTGATGATGAGCAATTTGAGGCCGTCTGTTTTGATGGCATTGTACACACCATCGTTCCAGGTGCCCCGCGTGACGCGCACTTTGTCCAAGAGCTTGTTGCCGCAGTGCGCAACATTGTGGATAGCAGTGCCTATG
Organism: Clostridia bacterium; assembly: GCA_035560675.1. GTDB lineage: Bacteria > Bacillota > Clostridia > Oscillospirales > Ruminococcaceae > Yanshouia. The sequence continues at coordinate 334 of DATMYZ010000082.1, read as the reverse complement.
GCATTATGTTTTTAAAAGGGGATGACATGGTGCCGGTCGTTTATGTATGCGAAACAGATTCTATGGTGTGGGAAAGCAGCTGTGGCAGTGGATCAATGGCTGTAGCGGCTTTCCGGGCGATGGCGCAACAAAATGGCACCTACCGCTGCGCTTTACGGCAACCGGGCGGTGTGATTGAGGTTGTAGCAGTTTCCGAAAACGGAACAGTTATCAAATGCAACATGGGAGGATCGGTTAGCTTATCGGAAGAAATGATAGTTTTGATCCCAGAGCAATAATTATGGTATATCAATAGAAAAAGGGTTGTTACAAGGCTTCTGTTTTGTAACGCCCT
>DATMYZ010000081.1:0-5617 GCA_035560675.1 Clostridia bacterium | reverse complement strand
AATTCATATCCGTAAACCTTCAAGTTTCGGTCGAAAATGGGCTGACGCGCTATAAAACTGTTCATTTAAACACATCCTGCATGCCACTTATTTAAAAAACACAGCGACGAACATGGCATTCGTTAGAATTATCAAAAAATCGTTCCACTAAAAAGTTGACCTGTCATTTTTATGAGGGGAGTAACTCAAGCATCATTCAATTCGGTGGATAAGGACTATCACACTCCTACATATCATCAATTATACTGTTTCTCATCGCATAAGCCAAGTGTATTTGGCTCGTAATTCAAAAACAAGGACGATGTTCAATTTGCCGCCGCAGATTATCTGTGGCGGCAAATTTTTGATACTTGTTTAATTTTACTGTGATAATAACCTGTAATAGTATAGAGCCGCTCTCCTTTTGCACTTCCATAGCTTATTATAAGCTGTTTCTCTCCAATGGTTTTACCTAATAATTACGTGTTGATTCCATTAATTTTTTGCATCGGTACATATCGCGATCGGCCTGCGTAACCAGTACCTCGGGGTTACAGGCGATTTTTGAATAGGCACGCCCCATCGCAGCGCTGCACACATATTTCTCGCCGTCGTTATAGGCCGTCAGGTACGAGTTGAAAAGCGTTGCACACCTGGTCAACTCTTCTTCGGTACAGTGCGCAAGAAACAAGACAAATTCGTCGCCGCCAATGCGATAGCATTTTGCGTTCTTGAAATGTCCAGCCGTTCGTTGCAGAACACTTGCCATGCGACGAAGCAACATATCCCCTGCCGTATGACGATATTTGTCATTCGTTTCTTTAAGATTATTCAGGTCAAAATACAGAACGCCCAGCCCAGATACTTTGGCATATTCCTGTTCCAGATCGAGCTGAAAACAATTGCGGTTAAAAAGCCCCGTTAACGTATCGTAAATAGCCTCACGTGTCAAACTGGCCATCTCGTTTCTGTTTTCCGTCAGAATTGATTGCAAAAGAACTATTTCCTGTACCGTTTCATAGTTAAGACGCATCACATCATCCATCGTATTAATGTTGCCCGCCCGGTAAAGGACACTGTTTTTTAAGAAGACCAGATGCTTTACTTTCATCCATCGCTTGCTTCGGGAATCAAAGTATTCCCAGACATAGACGTCATCCTTTTCCGTCAACTGGGGGCAAAAGGGGCAAGGTGTCTCTCTGTCTAGAAACGCCTTCCAGCAGTATTCCCCAACACAGGAAGTGCCCAGTGTCTCAACAAAATATGAATTCACCCAGACAATGCGCTTGCTCTCTTCCTCCAGAACATACAGCCCCTCGGCGCAGCGCGATAGCGCCTCATGCCATTCGCTCATCATTTAAGCTTCACCTCTCTTCTCAACCTTATTTTCAGTCCCAAAAATTGTTGTAAACCATTCAATCGTAAAGCATTCTAAGCCAATTCTACTGCAGAATATGAAGGACCCGTTCAGAGCGCCAAAATAAGTGTATTTTTTTCTTCATGAGACCAACGGTGTGCCTCTATCATACGAGAAACCAACGTTATAGACAACTCGTCGGCACCGCCAGTAAAGGGGTCGAATGCCATTCCCTCATAGGTAATTTCAGCCTCGCATGAACCATCCAGCTCGGAAATGAGCGCGGAAAAATGCAAAGGAAAAATCTCCTTCCCTCGGGGCAGTAGCGTCTGGACACACAGCTCCTCGAACACCAGCTGCAAGCTGTTAATCTGTCGCTGCGGAAGAATTTGACGCCTGCCAAACTCCTCTAATGCAGTACTCACCTCGATAAAATCAAAGGCGGGCGAAGATATTTCTCTCTCGAATGTCTTGAGCCGGCGCACAAAGGCCTTTGTCCGCTCTCTTTTAGGGTTGTCAAAAATTTGCTCGGGCGTTCCGTCCTCATAAATTTCGCCCTCGTCCATATAAAAGACGCGGGTGGATACATCCCTAGCGAATTTCATTTCGTGGGTGACAATCATCATCGTCAGCCCCTCTCTTGCCAGCGAGCGAATGACTGCCAGTACCTCGCCCACCATCGTGGGGTCAAGCGCAGAAGTCGGCTCGTCGAAAAGAAGAATTTCTGGCTTCATCGCAAGCGCCCGGGCGATAGCCACGCGCTGTTTTTGCCCGCCTGAGAGTTCATCCGGGTAGTTCAGCGCCTTTTGAGAAAGACCAACGGTTTCCAAAAGCCGCATGCCTTCGTCGTACGCCTCTTGTCGGGACAGCTTTAGCAAATCCACCGGACCCAGCATAATATTTTCAATTATTGTCAGATGTGAGAAAAGGTTAAAGGACTGAAACACCATGCCCATTTTGCGGCGTACCGCGGAGATATCCGTACCCTTTGCCATAATATTTTGCCCATCCACTAAAATATCGCCTGCGGTAGGCGTTTCCAGCAGGTTCAGGCAGCGCAACAGGGTGGATTTCCCTGTTCCCGAGGGGCCGATGATTGAAATGACCTCTCCTTTTTCTATTTCCGCACTGACACCCTTCAACGGGATCACATTAGGATAGGCTTTTTTTAAATTTTTGATAGAAATCATCTCATCACAACTCCTTTCACTGTGCGCTTACGGCGTTTTGGGTCTAGCCGCATCTCAATCCGTGAGAGCAGCAGTGTTAACACGTTTGCCACCAGAAAGTAAATCATGGCCGTGGCGATCAGCGGAAAGAAAGCCTCCAGCGTGCGGCTGCGGATAATATCCGAAACCTTTGTCAAATCCTGAATTGCGATATAGCCCACAACAGAGGTCATTTTCACCATTGATATAAACTCGCCCTTCAGTATCGGCAAAAAATGCCGCGCTGCCTGGGGAAACGTAATTTTCCAGAAGGTCTTCGCACGGGTAAAGCCGATGGCCTGAGCGGCCTCAATCTGCCCTTTGTCCACGGTGTCGATGCCGGTTCGCATCATCTCAGAAACATAGACGCCAAAGTTGACTGAAAAGCCGATAACGGCCACTAATATCGCTGAAATATCGACGCTGCCGAAGATGATATAATAGAGAATCATTAAAAGCACCACGATGGGCGTGCCCTGTATAAGCCGGATAAAAACCGCCGCAGGAACAGATGCGGCGCGTTTTGAGCTGCGGCGCAGCATGCAAATGCCAAAGCCCATCACGGAGCCTAAAAGCCCGGAGAGAACGGACAGCAGCACCGTGATCCACAGGCCATCAAGCACCAGCTTCCAGCGGTTTTCGGTAATAAAGGTGCGGGTAAAGCTGTGCTTCAGCCCATCGAAAAGGTGCTCGTTCTGGATCTTCTCGGTTGTTCCAGCCGATTTACGAACAACGAGATAAAGTCCGCCGTCATAATACGAATCACTCATATCAACCGCCTGCCTGCGTTCGTCGGTAATAGACATACAGCCCACAGCGGCGTCGGCCTTGCCACTTTGCAGCATGGGAATCAGACCGGAAAAGTCTACGCTGGTTAATACGACCTTCCGATCAAGAATTTCACCGATGCGAAGCATGAGCTCCAAATCGTAGCCCAGCGCCTTACCGTCGGCGCCTACATAGCACATAGGGTTGCCGGATGTATCGTGCGCAACCCGCAAAACGCCGTTTGCGCCAGGGTAATCAAGCTCTGGCAAAACTTTAGCGCTTTCATCGGGGCCTGTCCACTTTTCTTTCATTTGTGCAAGCGTACCATCGCCTCTTAGCTTTGCAATAGCTGCATTGACATCGGCGGTCATCGGGCTGTTCTTTTGAAGCGCCACGCCGTAATGATCCTCTACCACCCGCTCGCGCAAGATGGTAAGAGATGGATTTTGTGCCACCGCCAGCTCTGCCATCGGTTCATCCAACGGTACAGCCTCTACCTTTCCGTTTTTCAGCGCTTCCAACAGGTCGCTGCGCGTGTTGAAGTAGCTATAGGTCACATTGGCTACCACACTATTGACCAACAGGTCTGCCACAGAACCAGTCTGTGATGAAATAACCTTGCCAGAAAGTTGTGACAGTGCGGTGTATTCTGGTGCGCCATCCGCCCCATTCGGCGTTTTGCGTGCAACAAGCACCTGTGGATTATCAAAGTAAGGCTCTGTGAAATCCACTAGTTTTTTGCGTTCGTCGGTAGCATTGATATCAGAAAGAGCCAGATCTGCTTTGCCTGCCTGCAAGGCTGGCAACAGAGCGCTGAAATCCATAGCAGAAAACTCCACCGTCATATCCAGTTCATAGGCGATGCGCTCCACCAATTCTACGTTGATGCCAACCTGATGCCCGTCCTGAATAAAGCAGATGGGCGGCACATCAGGAGAAAGTGCCACCTTTAAGACTCCGTTTTTACCTTCGGCTTTCGGAACATCCATCGTGCGGTAATAATCGGGGCCATCATTGGTCCAGCGCGTATTTAGTTCACTGAGCACACCGTCTGATTTGAACCGGCTGAGCACGGCATTAATTTGATTCTTTAACCCCGCTCGCCCCTGAGCAATAGCAATGTAGCAAGCTTCATTCACCACATTGTCCTGATGAATGTCCAAAAAATTGTCCTGCTTGATCATATACAGGGCAGTGGAACGAGAGGTCATGACATAGTCTACCTTGCCATTTTGCAGCGCCAGCATAGCGTCGGTAGCGGAAGGGTACATTGTAAGCTTCGCTTTTGGATATTGCTTGGAAAGATGATCTTGCGCCACGACGCTTGTAATGCCATAGGTGGCAGTTTCAGGAGATGCCATGTTGTTTTGAGGCGTCTTAGTATCCTGAACCAACAGGCCGGTTTCGGTCTTGAACAGCGCGTCAGAAAAATCCATAGTCTTCCCGCGCTCTTCTGTGGCGTTTAGGTTGGCCAGAATACAGTCGATGGTTCCCGCCTCAGCTGCCGACGGGAATCCGTCGTAGTCATAGACACGCATGTCTATTTCCGCATTTAAATAAAGCGCCAAACGCTGAGCAAGTTCCATATCGTAACCAGTCAGTGCGCTTCCTTTATAATAGCTGAAGGGCTGCACCGTGCCGCTGGTGGCAACCTTTAGTGTCATAGTCGGATTTTGCGGCTTCTCAATATCCGGCATGGTATCGTCGGCATCAATGACCCAGCGGCGGAACATATCGTCCAGCGTGCCGTCTGCTCTTAGCTCGGCGAGCAACGCGTTAATCTTCGCCTGAAGGTCGTCGATTTTGCTTTTACGTGAAATACCAATAGCCACATTGTCACTGTTGCCAATGGTACCATCCAGCACCTTAACCCCAGTAAGCCCATTGCCAATAGCAAATTGCAGCAACGAACGATCAAAGGCAAACGCGTCAATTTTACCCTGCTGCACGGCAAGATAGGCATCAGAGAGGCTGTTGTAGTACTGCATTTTCGCTTTTGGGAGCGCACTCTCCACCGCGTAAACAGCCGTCGCGCCAGAGGGCACACCAATGGTATAGATGGCGTCATTTGCCTGTGCAACAGAGGTGATGGGCGACTTAAGCTTGGCGCCACAGCTCCCCAATAGTCCGACTAAGCATAAAAGCCCCAAAAATGCGGCGGTTATGCGATAAAATATCTGCTTCATTCTAATTACCTTTCTTTGCGGCGGATTTTTAGGCGCGTGTCTGTAATTTTTGCTTCTTGTCGCCCGATTCCGGAACATATAAAAAGCTCTGCGCCATCTTTTAAATTATTGGGCCGTAC
>DATMYZ010000080.1:0-2244 GCA_035560675.1 Clostridia bacterium | reverse complement strand
TCAATATCCTGCTATAACTTCCAGTCAACCAGACGGTATTTATTGATGGTATATGTTACTCCTGCAAACTATAACAACGTTTAGAATAGTAGAAATGCTTCACGCTGATTAAACAAAAATAACCGCCCCCACGACCAAGTGATGCGGTTATTTTCGTCTAATCTCTTGGACTAACCGTCTGCTGACAGCGCCCTTTTGTATTTAATATAGCTATCTCGGCTCTTTTTGTCAACTGACAAGAAGGGCTTTTTTCGTTTGGTCAAACAATTTCATATTAAACCATAACGGACAGACCAATTCGGCCTGTTCGTTTGATTTTTAGGAGGAAACATCATGAACAACAAAAGCGTTTTTTCTAAAGGTTACGGTATTATCCCAAAGCTTGTGATGCTGGAAGGCAGCCTGAGTATCGACGCCAAGGCTCTGTATGCCTACTTTTGCGCCTATGCCGGTAGCGGATTCAGCTGCTACCCGCCGCGCGGCCGGATTCTGGACGACCTGAACATTTCCCATGTTACATATTACAGATATTTGAAGGAGCTGCAGGATGGCGGCTATATCGAAATTAAGAAGCATCGAACCAAAAGCCAAGAATGGAGCAACAACAGAATTATTCTGATGCAAAACCACGCTATTATAGCCAAAGCTGAGGAAAAGAAACGTAGACGGGTTGGCATCACCGGCGGCTTGCGTGATTACGGCTATGGCCGGATTCCGCTGGCGGTCATGACCGACTGCTGGATCAGCCGCAAGACTAAGGCCATGTATGCCTATTTCTGCGGCTTTGCCGGTAGTATGATTACCTGCAACCCGGAAATAGAGGATACATTAAGCTTTTTGAGTATCGGTATCAACTCTTACTACAAATATTTAAACGAGCTGCTTGTGTTTAACTAATGTACGGTACCGGCGCCCGCTGCTGCGCCCCTATCGCACGGAAAACATTTATACCGGCATAGCGCCGTTTATGAAAATACAGGAGGTGATTCAGAATGCCGAACCCGACAGCGCAGAAAACAGCGACGATAAAGCGGCTCGATCCTTACGCCGAGCTGCCAAAGTCGGTAAGAAATAAGGCTGTCAAACTCGTTAAGCTGGCGAAGCTTCAGCAACAGATTCCCAACAGCGCGCAACGCACGCTGCCCTATACACAGATGCTCCGCAGCGGATTGTGCCACGCGGCCGGTGTACCGGTCAAGGCCGTGCGCAGAGACAAGCTCTGGCAGCGGATGATCAGGAAACTGCCGATTCCCGGTCTTCAGGAGAAGAAACCCGCTGTTCTGGGCTATTATACCAAGACCGTTGAATTTTTTGACACCAACTATCGTTTGTCCAAACGGGAAAATAAAGAGGCCATCTTTGAAAACTGGTGTCGGTTCCTCAATTACTTCGACGCTTCGGTTTCGGTTCAGCTGACCTTTCTAAATCAGAAAGTGGATGTCGAAGACTTTTACCGCTCCATTGAAATGCCTGCGCACGGCGACGACTATAACGCGCTCAGATCCGAATACGTCACAATGCTTAAAGAACAGTTCTCCAAAGGCAACAACGGCCTGATTAAACGCAAATTTCTATCCTTTGGCATTCATGCTGAAGATTCGGCAACAGCGCAGATAAAACTTGACCGCATAGAATCCGAAATTATCAGTGCGTTTAGAACCATGAAGGTCGTCGCATTTCCACTCAACGGCTATGAGCGGCTGGAAATTATGCACGACATTTTAAATATCGGCACGGATCGAAAGCTGAATTTCAATTGGGATCTTATTGTAAATACCGGGCTGGGCACGAAGGATTTTATCGCGCCAAACATCATGGATTTCAGCCACAAGAGGCATTTCGAGCTTCAGGAGCGCGTCGGACGTTCTTCGTTTCTTCAGATAAACGCGCCGGAGCTTTCTGACGATATTCTGGCGCAGCTACTGGATTTAGACACTCCTCTGGTGGTCACCATGCACTTGCGCAGCCTGGAGCAGGCCGACGCCATCAAACAGATTAAGGATACCATGACCGACCTCAACAAAATGAAAATCGAAGAGGTGCGCCCAGATAGGGCATTGTGTAAAGTAGCGTATTTTCAATTAGGCGTTGCTTTAATAGCAGTATTCAGTAATTAATCTCCATTACTGTAATAGGCATTTCTGTAGGTTTGACTTTGGCCTGCGACAATATGTCGGATTATACCTTAGGCATATTAGCAAACGTCTCACTTGCCATTGTGTTCAAAATGTGATAATATTATGT
>DATMYZ010000079.1:0-25526 GCA_035560675.1 Clostridia bacterium | reverse complement strand
CTCGATAAGACAGGAATGCATTCTATTGCAACATTAGCCCAATAATGGTATATTTGTGGAAGCATAACCTGAAAGGTTAAAACTGCACACACAAAAAAACGGAGGAATAAGACATGAGCAAAGAAATCGTACTCGTAGGCGCTTGCCGTACGGCTATCGGCAAGATGGGCGGTGCCCTCTCTAATATCCCTGCAGAACAGCTCGGCGCTATTGTTATGAAAGAAGCGATTGAGCGCGCTGGCATTAAGCCCACTGACATCGACGAGGTTATCTTCGGTAATGTTCTGACCGCCGGAATGGGTCAGAGCCCTGCTCGTCAGGCTGCTATCCACGCAGGTATTCCGATTGAGGCCCCCGCTCTTACCCTGAATAATGTTTGCGGCTCTGGTCTCAAGGCTGTCAACATGGCTGCTGCGCTCATCATTGCTGGCGAAGCTGACGTTATCATGGCAGGCGGTATGGAAAACATGTCCCTGGCACCCTATGTGCTTGACAAAGCCCGTTATGGCTATCGCATGGGGAATGGCAAGATCATTGACTCGATGGTCAACGACGCACTGTGGGATGCTTTTAACAACTACCACATGGGCATCACAGCCGAAAATGTTGCTGAAAAGTATGGTATTACCCGCGAGATGCAGGATGAGTTTGCCGCTGCTTCTCAGCAGAAGGCTGTTGCCGCTCAGGAAGCTGGAAAGTTCGACGCCGAAATCGTCACCGTCCCGATTAAGTCAAAAAAAGAAACCATTATGTTCAATAAGGACGAAGGTCCCCGAGCTGGTACTACGTCTGATGCCCTTGCTAAGCTGAAGCCCGCATTCAAGCCCGACGGCGGCTCTGTCACTGCTGCAAACGCTTCTTCTATTAACGACGGTGCTGCTGCTATCATTGTTATGAGCGCTGAAAAGGCCAAAGAACTCGGCGTTAAGCCTCTGGCCAAGTGGGTCGGCGGCTCCTCTGCCGGCGTTGATCCTTCTATCATGGGCATTGGCCCGGCTTACTCCTCTGAGAAACTGTTCAAGAAGGTTGGCATGACTGTTGCCGATATTGACCTTATCGAAGCCAACGAAGCATTTGCTGCTCAGTCTCTGGCGGTTGGCCAGCTGCTCGGCTGGGATGCCTCCAAGGTTAACATCAACGGCGGCGCTATCGCGCTTGGTCACCCTGTCGGCGCTTCGGGTTGCCGTATCCTTGTCACGCTTCTGCATGAGCTCGAAGCTGGCCAGAAGGGCCTTGCCACCCTCTGCGTGGGCGGCGGCATGGGCGTTTCTGCCATTGTCGAGAAGCTCTAAGACGTATTTTTCGCAAGGGGTGTGACACATTGCTGCCGCATCCCTTTTGCGAGTATCGCGATACTGAGAGGAGCCAAAAACCATGCCCTTTGTTAAATACGAACAAAAGGAACAGTACGCTGTCGCCACCATTGACCGCGAAAAAGCGCTCAATGCATTGAATACGCAAGTGCTTGAAGATCTCGACGCTATGCTCGACGCCGTTGACCTTGAAACTGTACGCGCCCTGATTATCACTGGTGCGGGCGAAAAAAGCTTTGTGGCAGGTGCCGATATCAGCGAGATGAGCATGCTGACCAAGGCTGAGGCTGAGGCCTTTGGTATCAAGGGCAATGCGGTGTTCCGCAAAATTGAGACTTTCCCCATTCCTATGATCGCCGCTATCAACGGCTTTGCGCTTGGCGGCGGCTGCGAGCTTTCTATGTGTTGCGACATACGCCTTGCTGCTGAGAACGCAAAGTTCGCACAGCCCGAGGTGGGTCTGGGCATCACCCCCGGCTTTGGTGGAACCCAGCGTCTCTGCCGTTTAATCAGCGTTGGCAAGGCTAAAGAAATGCTGTACACCTGCGGACAGATAGATGCTCAAGAGGCACTGCAATGCGGGCTGGTCAATGCGATTTATCCGCTTGATGAGCTGATGACCGCTGCAGAGAAAATGGCAAAGCGCATTGCCAAAAACGCGCCCATTGCGGTTCGCGCAACTAAAAAAGCAGCTAACGACGGTCTGCAAACGGATATGGATTCGGCAATTGCCATTGAAGCCAAGCTGTTTGGCAGCTGCTTTGAAACCGCCGATCAGAAAAGCGGTATGATTGCGTTTTTAGAAAAGCGCCGCCCCGACCCCTATCAGAACAAGTAAAGTAATATGCCGACAGGCAAATTAAGAAAATGGAGGATTTTATTATGAAGATTGGTGTACTCGGCGCCGGTACCATGGGATCCGGCATTGCATACGCATTCGCTCAGGCTGGCCATGAGGTTGTTCTCAGAACCCGCAAGCAGGAGACTCTGGACGGTGCAATGAAGTACATGCACTCCACTCTGGCTAAGTCTGTTGCCAAGGGCAAAATGACTCAAGAAGAGATGGACGCCATCTATGGTCGTGTCACTCCCGCCACCGATCTCAACGCTGTGGCCGACGTCGACTTCATCCTCGAGACCATCGCGGAGAGCATGTCCGTCAAGAAAGACATCTTTGCTGAGCTGGATAAGCTTTGCAAGCCCGGCGTTATCTTTGGCACCAACACCTCGTCACTCTCCATCACCGAGATTTCTAACGGTGTTGAGCATCCGGTTGTCGGCATGCACTTCTTCAATCCGCCCCCCGTTATGAAGCTGATTGAAGTTATTGCTGGCGAGAACACCCCCAAGGAAGCTGTCGAGAAGGTTCTTGAAATCACCAAGACCATGGGCAAAGAGCCTGTAGAAGTTAAAGAAGCCCCTGGCTTCGTCGTCAACCGTATCCTTATCCCCATGATCAACGAAGCAATCGGCATCTTTGCCGAGGGCGTTGCTTCTGTTGAAGGCATCGACACTGCCATGAAGCTCGGCGCAAACCATCCGATTGGTCCCTTGGCTCTCGGCGATATGATCGGCCTTGACGTTTGCCTTGCAATCATGAACGTTATGTACTCTGAGACTGGCGATTCTAAGTATCGTCCGCACGGCCTGCTTAAGAAGATGGTTCGTGCCGGCAAGCTCGGCAAGAAGTCCGGTGTTGGCTTCTACAACTATTCTGCAAAGTAAGCTTTATCTTCTTATGCGCCATCCCTTATCTGGGATGGCGCATTTTTATAGTAAAGCCGCAAATGATACCCAACGCTTTTTGCTATTGCAAACAAAAAAGCTGCCGTATCCAAATCCGGCAGCTTTAAAAACAGAATCAGGCCATGTTATAAAGCCTATATGACGGCATGGCTATACCACTTTTTGCCCATAAAACGCACAACATAAAAAGCGGTGCGTACTACCCAGTCAAGAATCATGGCAAGCCATACGCCAACCACCCCCATATCAAAATAAAGCGCAAAAACATAGCTCAAACCTATTCGGCAGCTCCACATAACCGCAACCGAAACCACCATGGTAAACTTGACATCTCCCGCAGCACGCAGCCCGTTGGGCAATGTAAAGGCAGTGGGCCAGAATAGTAGCCAGATGCCCGCATGCATCGTGCTAATGATAAAGGCAAGCTGCGCCGTCTGAGGCGAGAGCGAAAAAGCCCCCACCAATTGCTTCATAAACAACACTGCAAGAATATTGGTTGTGCCACCAACAACATAAGCCAGCTTCATCAGCTTTTTTATGTATTTGCGTGCCTGGTCAAACTCCCCCGCTCCAATACATTGGCCCACAACGGTTATCATTCCCAGACCTACCGCTGAACCTGGGATGCAAGCGGTTGAGGAAATACTGTTTCCGACGGCATTAGCCGTGATAGCAACCGTACCGAACGATGCAACTAGCCCTGATACCATTAGCTTCCCAAAATGAAACATGCCGTTTTCAAGGCCGGTTGGCACGCCGATGCGCAGAATTGTCCCCACCATCTTGGGTTTAAAATGCAGCGGGAATATTCGCTCGACATAAACCCGGTTACGATTATCTCTGATAAGATACAGCATGACAACTGCACCCACAACGCGGGCAATCAATGTTCCAAGCCCCACAGCGCGCGCACCCATGTTATAACCAAATAGAAAAATGGCGTTACCGCCAATGTTAAGTACGTTCATCAATAGGGCGGTCAGCATCGATATTCGGGAATTGCCCTGCGAACGGAAGAGCGCAGCACCAGAGTTATATATTGCAAAAAATGGAAAAGATAGCGCAGTTAGATAAAAATACTCCTGTGCCGCCTCCATGACGGCGGGCTCTACAGTATGATACACCAGTCTTAGAACCTGGAAGCGCCAAGTCACGCAGATGGCAGCGACCGTCACGCCAATGGCCCCCATGACCAAAAATAACTGTTTTGCAGCCTCACAGGCCGCAGGTCTATCCTGCCGCCCGAGATACTGCGCGACCACAATAGCGCCGCCGGTCGCCAAGGCGGCGAAAACCTGTACCAGCAACATATTGATTGCGTCGACGATTGAAACGCCGGACACCACTGTTTCGCCGACATAAGCCACCATGACCGTATCGGCCACACCAATTGTGACAGCCAATGCCTGCTCGACAATAAGCGGTATCATTAAGCGCGTAATATCTTTGTTGGAAAACACCCTCTAATCTCCCCTGATGACATCGGCGCAGCGGCACGCCTAGTTTATTTTAGATTCCACCACCAGCAGCGTGCCGTCTAAAACGCTGACTCTTCCCATCGGTTCTATAATATGATTGCCCAGTCCTATAGGAAACGACTCGGTGATGACCGCATCATTAAGCGGATATTGCATGCCCTTTAACGAAACTCCAATTGCCTTGCCAGCATACGCAAATATTGAAAGAGTATACTCGTTGCAGCGAGGAATGTCAAGCGCACCATTTTTTAAAAGTTGAACCCTGTCCCGTGGACCGATAATCATGCCGCTAGCCCCAAACTCTTCTAAAAAAGTCAATGTCTGCAAATTGGCTAGAGTGTGATCCAACCTGCCACCCAGCGCAAACAGCAGCACAAAATTTTTATAGCCACGACGCAAGCCCTCTCGTAGCGCAAGCATACTGTCGGTGTCGTCCTTTTCTACCGGAAAGCGCAGCGTCTCCACCGTTTCAGGCAGAGGTTCGCGATAGGAATCAAAATCCCCGATCAGAAGATCGGGGGAAATGCCACGCCGCTTTGCCGCTACAAAACCCGCGTCGCAGCAGATAATAAAATCCTCCGGCGTGACAGGAAAGTCGATATCACCATCCTCGCCCGCACAAAACACCACACATCGGCGCTCCATGCTCACACCTCCCAATCCTTAATCTGTCTGGCTTCTTCATACATTTCAAGATAGCTTGCGTGTCTCGATTGGGGGATAATACCCGAATGAACCGCCGAGAGCACAGCGCAACCCTTTTCTTTGGTGTGCGAACAACCGGTGAAACGACACTGGCCTAAGTAGGGGGCAAATTCGCGAAAGCACAGCTCAAGCTTATCTTTCTTTATCAGCTCAAGCTGCGCTGTTTCAAGCGATGAAAATCCGGGGGTATCGGCAATCAGTCCACCCCCCAGCGCAAACAACTCAGTGACACGGGTGGTGTGTCGCCCGCGCCCCAGTTTTTGGCTGGTCTCTCCGGTTTTAAGCGCCAACGCGGGATCAATAGCGTTTAAGAGCGTCGATTTGCCTACGCCCGTGTTGCCAGCCAGCACACAAAGCTTTCCTTGTATCAGCGCTATGACCTCCTCGGGCGAATCGACCAGACTGTTAATGCTTTTCACCTCGTAGCCAACCGAACGATACAGGCTACACAATACACCGGTGTCCTCAAGGTCAGCCTTGGTTACCACAATGACCACATCTATTCCCTTATATTCGGCAATGGCCAGCATCTTATCCACCACCAGTATATTGGGCACCGGGTCTGCAACAGAAAGGATAAGCAGCAAGCGGTCAATGTTAGCGACCGGGGGGCGAACCATGCTATTTTTGCGTTGTTGCCAACCGACGACGAAGCCCTTTCCGTCGTCGGTTGGTTCTACATCGGCAATATCGCCCACCAGCGGGGTAATGCCCTGTTTACGAAACAGCCCGCGTGCACGGCACTCTATTACCCCGTCGCCGGTGTCAACATAATAGAATCCGCCTGTCTGCCGAATAATGCGTCCCTGTGGCATGAAAGTCTCCTCTTTAACTGTGCATATCGGAATTGTCTTCCACCAGCGTATAACCGCCGGTATTGAAGTTAACCTCGTAGGTCTGGTAAAGAAAATCGTTGTACAGAATAAATATCTTTGCAACGCCCGAACCTTCAAACATTGGCTTCCAGTACTGCGCCGTAGATGGCTGCAACCGCTCTTCGCGCAGAATACGTCCATCGAACATGGCCTGCATCTTAACAATTTCGGTCACGTCGCTAGGCAACGCAATATGCAGCGTAACCTGGTTCTTCTGATTCTCGCCGCCTGACACGTTCAGGTTAACAAGTGCTCCGGTGGCAATCTGAGATGTCGGCGCCGGGTCTTGCGAGATCACAATGTTCTGTTCTTTGTCGCTTGTGACATAGCTAATGCCGCCAATCTCCAGCCCAAGCTGCTTGAGAACCTCTCTGGCTTCATCTAAATTTTTGCCGGTAAGATCGGGTACCTCAACCACCTTATTTTCAGGGCCCATGCTAATCTGCACTTTTACAACGGTTGAGGCGGGAATTTCGCTGCCAAAACCGGGGTCGGTGGCGACAACCGTACCGGAAGGCTGCTGAGAAAACACCTCTGCTTTTTGATACGCAAGATCAAGATCAGCAAGTTCCTGATAGGCCTGAGTCTCCTCTTTACCAATTAGGTTGGGCATCAGCACCACCTTGGTGCCATTAGAAATGACAATACGCACCACTGAGTTTTCTTTGACCTTGGTTCCTGCTTTTGGCTTTTGGCTAACCACTGCACCGCGCTCATAAAGGTCGTTATACTGGTTATCCTCAACCTCTAAAATAAACTTTGAATATTCCTGCGCGTTCTTGATCGCGTCGTATTTAAGGCCGGTCAGATCCGGCATGGTAACATCCGGAACCTTTTCCAGCGGGTTGTTCAGATAAAGCATCGCGCCGATAAACGCGACTGAAATAACCACAAATGCCGTGGTAATGCCTGCTAGCGCCATCAGGATCGAACCTCTCCGCGGCTCGTCATCCTCATAGTCCCGGCGGCTGCCCCTATTCGGAATCGGTTCCTCTTTTTCTATCGGTTTTCTGGATCGTTGTTGTGCCATACGTTCTCCCTTGCCGTCCCGCAATTGTTTTGCATGGCGCATATTGCGGCTAAAACGGTCGCTCTGCGCCTTTTCATCGGTCAGGTATTGATATTCAAAATGTACCGAGGGGTCTTGCTTAAACGCCTCGATATCCTTGAGCATTTCATCGGCCGACTGATAGCGCCGGTCGGGGTCTTTTTCCATCGCGCGCAACGTAATTTCTTCAATTCCCTCGGGAATGTCGGGGTTAATGCTGCGCGGAGACGGCGCTTCGAGTTCAATCTGCTTTAACGCGACCGAAACGGGGCTGTCAGCATCAAACGGTAGCTGCCCGGTGATCATCTCGTAGAGCATAACGCCAATAGAATATATATCGGCGCGTTGGTCTGTGTGTTCGCCTCTGGCTTGTTCGGGGCTAATATAGTGTACCGAGCCTATGGCGCGGTCGGTAATGGTGTGCGACTCGCTTCTGGCAAACCGAGCGATGCCAAAATCGGTAATCTTGATTCGTGCGTCAGATAGCAGCATCACGTTCTGCGGCTTAATATCGCGGTGAACAATGCCCTTGGAGTGCGCATGCGACAACGCCTTTAGTATCTGGGGAATAAAGTGCACCGTCTCTTTCCAGCCGAGTGGCCGCTGCTCCTCCATATATTCTTTAAGCGTGATACCATCGATATATTCCATGACGATACAGCGCATATTATTCGTAAAACAAACGTCGTAAACTTCAATAATGTTTGGGTGCGACAGCATGGCAATCGCCTTGCTCTCGTTTTTAAAGCGGCGCAGCAGCTCTTCATTTTCATAAAACTCCTCGCGCAGCACCTTAACTGCCACCGTCTTGCCGTCTGAAAGGTCTGTTGCTTTATAGACATTGGCCATACCGCCAACGCCGATCAGCTCACTGATCTGGTAGCGTCCCTCAATTTTTTTACCCATAAAATTATCCATGCGCGCCCACCTCCCCGGCTACGCAGCAAACCACCGCAGTAATATTGTCACCGCCGCCGTTCTCATTGGCGCGATTTATGAGCGGCGCGACGCTTTGACGCTTGACGGCGATAGCGGTCAGCGCGCAAATGTCCTCGTGGCTCATATAATTATAAAGGCCATCGCTGCAAAGCAGAATCGTATCATTCGGCAGTAAGTCTATTGAAAAAATGTCATAGTTAATCTGAGGGGCAACCCCAACGGCGCGGGTAATGTAATGCCGCTGAGGATGATTTTTGGCGTCATCCTGAGATATTTCTCCCCGATCTATCAGCACTTGAACAACCGTATGGTCAACGGTAAGCTGGGTTAGCACATCGTTGCGCAACAGATAGGCTCTTGAATCACCCGCATGAATAAAATGAGCGCAGTTAGGCAGCACCACCGCGCCCACCAGCGTGGTTCCCATACCGGCCAATGCACTGTTGGCTTGTGCGGCGTCAAATACCACACTGTTAGCTGCGGCACCCGCGCATTCCATTACCCGACGCATGGTGCTCTCATCGGTAACACCCTTCAAATCACGGCGCAGCATCGCCGTCGCAGCCTCCAGGGCAAGCTCACTGGCCTCAGCACCGCCCTGCTCTCCGCCCATGCCGTCGCAGACCATCAGCAGCAACAGCTTGGCATCCAACTCCTCCGCGAGGAATACATCCTGATTGTTATGCCGTTTTTGCCCCACATGAGTGTCGCCTGCTATCCACATTGTGCATCGCCCCCTTTCGCATCTTTTCTTCTGAGCTGGCCACAGGCAGCGTCTATATCGCCGCCCAACTCCCGCCTTATGGTAGCGGAAAGCCCCCCCGCCGTCAATAGGTCTCTGAACTCTTCGGCCTGCTTGCGACTGCCCCGAGTAAAGCCCGTTTCGGCTACCGGGTTGACCGGAATCAGATTGACGTGGCAGCTCTGATCTTTGAGCAGCGTCAGCAACTTTTTAGCCTGCTGGGGACTGTCATTAACCCCAGCAATTAACGCGTATTCATAGGATATTCGCCGCCCGGTCCTAGCAAAATACCGGCGGCAGGCCGCCAGCAACGTTTCTATGGGATACCGCTTATTGACTGGCATGATTTTATCCCGTGTCTCGTTGTCACACGCATGCAGCGAGACCGAAAGTGTCAACTGATAAGAAAGTGCGGCTAATTCGTCAATTTTATCCACTAATCCGCAGGTTGAAAGAGAAATATGTCTGTGAGAAAGATTTAAGCCGTTTGGATCCCGCACCAACTCTAAAAACCGCACGACGTTATCAAAGTTATCCAGCGGCTCGCCGATACCCATCATCACAACCGAATCCACTCGTTCGTTTGAGCGCTTGGTCACGGTGTAAATCTGAGAAAGCATCTCAGACGTTGTCAGATTACGAACCCTACCCCCAATGGTGGAAGCGCAGAAACGGCAGCCCATATAACAGCCCACCTGAGAAGAGATGCACAAAGAATTACCATAATCGTGTCGCATCAGCACCGATTCGATGGTGTTGCCGTCTGGCAGCTCAAACAGATATTTGGCGGTGCCATCCGACGCGGTCTGGCATCGGCGCACGGTCAGCTGCGTTATGTAGCAGCGTTCTGAAAGTGCCGCACGCAAGGTCGCCGGTAGATTTGTCATTTGGTCAAAGCTATCTGCCAGCTTATTGTGCAGCCAACCAAACAACTGCTTGGAACGGAATAAGGGTTGACCCATCTCGCGCGCCAGCGTTTCCAGCTCTGTGGGCAGCAGTGAAAGAATATCAAGTTTTAGACTTTCTGTCGGCTGCGTGTTCATCTATCTCTCCTGATGCGTGCAATAAAAAATCCGTCCCCACCCTGTGTTTGGGGCAAAAAAGTTTTGTGCCACTCATCTTCTGAAAACGGCATGGGAGAAAAGTCGGCGTGCGCCCGCAAAAAAGTTTCAACTACTCGCTCGTTTTCATCGGGGTTAATCGTACAGGTAGAATAAACCAAAATCCCGCCCGCTTTTAAATAGTGTGCGGAAGTTTTTAGAATTTTATACTGGAGTTCTGGCAAGCCCTCAAGCGACTTGGCACTGCGATATTTGATCTCAGGCTTGCGGCGCAGCACTCCCAGCCCCGAGCAGGGGACATCACATAGAATGCGGTCAAACCGCCCTAAAGCGTCATTAACCTCGGTGCCGTCGTTGGTTTGGGCCGTGATAATACCGATGCCCAGCCGCTCTGCGCCCTGATTAATCAGCTCAAGCCGAGCGGGGGCAATATCGCAGGAAATAATCTCGCCCTGGTTTTGCATCTGCTGTGCGAGCACAAAGCTCTTGGAGCCCGGTGCGGCACAGATGTCCAGAATCCGTTCGCCCGGTTTCGCCTCCAACGTCAATGCCGCCTGCTGTGAGCAGATATCCTGGACATGAAAAAATCCCAGTTTGTGCGACACGGTATGAACTGCATCGCCCTCTATCTCAAGACAGTTGCCATCTAAAAGGCTGGCAACTGCGTGGCAGTCATGCTTTGAAAGATGCTCTAAAAGTGTATCGGCGTCAGTTTTAAGCGTGTTGACGCGGATATAAATCGGCGGACGCCCCATCGCGTTAGATAGCAACGCACGGGTTTTTTCTTCCCCATACCAACCCAGAAACAGCGCGGTCAGATCCTCGCTACAGGAATATTCTATTGCCAGTTTAGCATATAACCCGCCCGAAACCGGGGGAATTTTGCAGCTGTCGCGCAAAAAACTGCGCAAAATACCGTTGACCATGCCGGAAGCGGCACGCTGCCCCATCGCTTTGGTCATGCTGACCGCCTCGTCCACCGCTGCATGATTGGGTACCGATTCCATATAGATAATCTGATAAAAAGCCAGTCGCAGAATAGCCGTCACCGTATCAGACAGCAAATGACGCGCATATTTGGCAATGCAATGATCCAGCGTCAGCCGACGCTCAATCGTGCCATAAAACAGCGCTGAGGCAAAAGCCGCATCACGCACAGACAGCCGCGCTTGTTTAAGCGCGGCGTCAAGCGTCAACTGAGAATAGCCTCCCCGGTCAACGCGCAGCAGCGCTTTGACCGCAACCTGTCGGGCAGTCTCCATGAATGTTCCCTTTCCGTGCCGTCAAAACAACACTGTCGCGATAAAATTAGTCGCGTCTGCGGTTAAACAGCAGCACCAGACGTAGCAGCTGCGCCGCAGAAACAATCAACGCAGCAACATAGGTCAGCGCGGCGGCGGTCAGCACCTTTTGGGTTTGCGAAACCTCGTCGCCCTGTAATATTCCCTCGTTAGAGAGCGTGCGCATAGCACGAGCGCTAGCGTCAAACTCTACCGGCAGCGTCACGAGCTGGAACAACGTCACCATCGCAAAACAAATTATACCAAGGCCAATCAGTGAGGAGCTATTTAGCAAAAGGCCCAAAAAAATCAACGGGACAGAAAGCTTGGAGCCGTAATTTGTCACGGGGATGATAGCGTTGCGAATGGTCAACGGCGCATATTGTGTAGAGTGCTGTATCGCATGTCCCGTCTCGTGCGCCGCAACGCCCAACGCCGCTATAGAATTGCTGCCATACACGCTATCGGAAAGGCGAACAACCTCGGTGCGCGGGTCATAATGATCGGTCAGCGACCCTGCAATATGCTCAACGCGCACATTGTAAAGCCCTTTATTGTCCAAAATACGACGCGCTACATCGGCGCCGGTATAGCCTGAATAGCTGCGAACCTTCTGATAGCGCGAGAAAGTCCCCTTCACCTTGCTCTGCGCCCAGAGTGAAAACAAGATGGCCGGAAGTACCAAAATAAAATAATAGCTGTCAAAACCGTAATACCCAAACATGCAAAGATCCCCCTTTATCAGTTTTTAAATGATCGTCTATATCAATCATCTTTCTGAAACCAAAGCCCTAGAAGAACAATGGCTGGCAGTATCAAAACTAAATAGCAACTTCAAAGATCCAATTCAATCGCCTTTCATAAAAAGCCATTTAGAATAGCTTGCCCAAATTCAGGCGCTGTCCGCGAATAAAATCTGCTGCTGCTATACGTTTGGCGCCTTCAAGCTGCACTTCAAGCAGTTCAACAGCGCCGCTGCCGCAGGCGATAATCAGCCGCTTATTGTCCAACAGTTCGCCGGGGACGACGGTTGTTATCGTCCAATCGCAAAGCGCGGCGCGATGAATTTTAAGCCGCTTACCTCCAAACAGCGTATATGCGCCTGGCCAGGGCGTTACCCCACGAATGCGGGCGTATACCGTTTTAGCGTCCTGCGTCCAGCTCACTTCCCCGTCGGTTTTCTTTAAAGGCGGCGACCAACAGGCCTGCGCGTCATCCTGCGCAATGGGTATCAGGGTGTCAAGCGTTGCCACAGCCTCGCTGAGCGCCTGCGCGCCGAGCTCGGCTACGCGGTCGAACAGCTCACCAGCCGTTTCATCTTCACCGATCTGCGTTTCTTTTTTGAGTAACAAATCGCCGGTATCCAGCCCTTGTGCCATCTGCATAATGGTCACACCTGCGGTCGGCTCGTTGTTGATCACCGCCCATTGAATCGGTGCAGCACCGCGATATTTTGGCAACAGAGAGCCGTGGACATTAATACAGCCCTTTGTAGGGATGTCCAGCACCGCCTTTGGCAAAAGCTTGCCATAGGCCGCCACCACAATAAGCTCGGGTGAAAGCGCCGCAAGCTGAGCCTGCGCATCAGCATCCTTAAATGTCTCGGGCTGATATACAGGTATGTTGTGCTGCTGCGCCAGGACCTTGACCGGTGGGGGTGTCAGCAAAAAATGTCGTCCCTGCGGCTTATCGGGCTGGCTGTAAACCGCCAATATGTCATGACCGTCGTCCAACAGTCGTTGCAGCGAAGGCACGGCAAAATCGGGTGTGCCCATAAACACAATCTTCATATTAGATGATTATTCCTTCCTGCTGCGCTCCAAAGCATAAATAGCATTTAAAAAGCTGCCTGTGTCCAGTGGTGGTGATACGTTTGCCTACGAGTCGACAAACAGCATAAGTTTGGTAGGCGCCTCAAACTTAAAACTCCTCGGGATCAATCATTCTGGAAGCTAAATCTTTAAACAGTCTGCCATTAAGGTGATCGGTCTCGTGACAGATGGCGCGAGCCAACAGCCCTTCGCCCTCAATCTCGCAGGGATTGCCGTCGCGGTCAAAATATTTGGCACGCACCTTTCTGGGGCGTTTGACCATGCCGTACTCTCCGGGGGAGGACAAGCACCCTTCGGCGTCATCTATCTGCTCCGCGCTCTCGTAGATTATCTCAGGGTTTACCATTGCGATAACACCCTGGCCGACGTCAATGGTAACGACGCGGCGCAATATGCCCACCTGTGGAGCCGCTAGCCCCACACCATTGGCCTCTTCCATCGTTTCGGCCATATCATCTATCAACATATGGAGCCTGTTGTCAAATTTTTCTACAGGGCGGGAATGCTTGCGCAGCATCTCATCAGATTCATTTAAAATTTTGCGTATCGCCACTTTGCAACATCCTTTCGTTTAAACATCACGCCGCAGCGGCGCTTAGAGATTAGAATCATAATAAAAATCGAGCGTCACCGCCGCCGTATTCTTCTGTTGGTGATACCACGCCAGCATCTCGGCAAAGAGTGCGCGTATTCTTTTGCCGCCGCGGCATTTGACCAGCAGTCGGCAGCGATATCTGCCCGCCACGCGGTATGGCCTGCACTCAGCAGGGCCTAGCAGCCGTATCGGCAGGTTGGCATAGCCCTGTTTAGCCGCTTCAATAAACTGTCTGCTGTACGTTTTTGCACTTTCCACAGCAGTCTGTTCCTTTTCTGCCCAGAATACCACGCAGACAATATCGCAAAAAGGCGGATAAAGCCCAACTTTGCGGTAGCTGATTTCCTCTGCGTAAAATGCCTTATAGTCCTGCGCAGCGGCTAGTGCCAGAATACGGTTTTCAGGCGTAAAGGTCTGTATGACTGCTCGTCCCGGCTTTAACGCCCGGCCGCAGCGCCCCACCACCTGCGTAATCAACGAAAAGGTGCGCTCAAAGCTTCGAAAATCGTCGCCGTAAAGCGATTGATCAGCCGCCAGCACCCCCACGAGCGTCACATTGGGGAAGTCTAGCCCTTTGGCGACCATCTGGGTGCCAATCATGATATCATAGTCGCCTCTGACAAACGCCTCAAACCCACGCTGATGCGCAAAGCGAGACATGGTTGTATCCATATCCATTCGCAGAATGCGCGCGGGCGGAAACAGGGTCTTCAATTCCTCTTCAATACGTTGAGTACCAACACCAGTATAGCGCAGCATGGCACTTTTGCAGCTCTCACAGGGGGTAGTCTCGCTGCGCGAATAACCGCAATAATGACAGACCAGCCGGTGATTAGCCGCATGGTAAGTCAGCGGAATCGAGCAGTACGGGCAGCGCGCAACCTCCCCGCAGGAGGAGCATTTGACCATTGTGCTGTAGCCCCGACGGTTTAAAAGCAGAATGATCTGATCTCCTTGCTCCAGCGCCTCTCTGATCTGTTCACACAGCTCTTCTGAAAGGGTGGTGGAAGCAGCACTCAACGGTGCTGTACGCATATCTGCGGTGAGCACGTTCGGTAATAAATTGCCAGAATAGCGTTCGCCCAGCTCGACGAGATGGTATCTACCGCTTACGGCATTATAATAGCTTTCTACCGACGGGGTCGCCGAGCAGAGCAGCACCTGCGCGTTATGGGTTTTGCCGCGCAACCGGGCAATATCCCGGGCGTGGTATCGGGGAGCACTTTCAGAGTGATAGGTATGCTCTTGCTCCTCATCGATGACAATAAGCCCGATGTTTTTAAGCGGAGCAAAAACCGCCGAACGCGTACCGACCACAATGTCGGCTTTCCCCTCGCGGATGCGCTGCCACTCGTCCAGACGTTCGGTCATGGACAGCGACGAATGCAGTACCGCCACCCGCGCTCCGAAGCGCGCGTGGAATTTTGAGACAGTCTGCGGAGTAAGCGAAATCTCAGGAATTAAAACCATCGCCTGTCGCCCCCGGGCCAAAACATCTTCAATGAGGCGTAAAAAAACCTGCGTTTTTCCGCTGCCGGTTACGCCATGCAGCAGCGAGGTGGTAGATTCATCTTTGTTGCCAAGCGCACATAGCGTTTCAAATGCCCGCTGCTGCTGCTCGGATAAAATAATAGGCGCAGTGTCAGTGATAGCATGGGCTTTGTCGGCTGTCCGACGAGGGATAATCTCTTCAAACAGCTCGATTATGCCCTGCTTTTGCATACGGTCAACCACCGCACGGGTTGCCCCCGCAAAATAACACAGCTCACGCACCGAGGCGCAGCCAACCTGCTCCAACAGGCTGATAACAGCCTGTTGCTTGGGGGTATATTTTCTTAGCGTGGGTTGGGTTTCATCTTCGCTGATCAGCCGCGCCATGACGGCGCGCTCGTCGGCGATGCGCTTTTTGATCAACCGGCTGCGCATAACAAGGCCAGCGTTTACAAGTTCTTCGACGCACGCAGCACGCGTGGAAAGCCCCAGCGTACCAAGTGCCTTCTCCTCCGGCATAATGCCCCGGCGGGAAGAGAGCAGCGTGTAAAGCTGCTGCGCCTCCGGCGAAAGAGCCTCATATTCAGCTCGTTCGCCACGCACCAAAGACAACCCCATGCTCACCTTCATACCCATTCCGGGCGGCACCAGCACGCGCAGCGCCTCAAACCAGGTGCAAAAAGTTGCCGTGCGCACAGCCGCCAGCAGCAAAAGTCCCTCGTTGTCTAAAAGTGGCACGGTATCTAAAAGCGAATGAATCGCCTTTAACCGCGCAGGCAGCGCACCCTGCGGCTCATAAAGTGACAGCACCAGCCCGATTCGGGTACGGTTGCCCGCTCCAAACGGCACTAGTACGCGGCAGCCTGCCCTGGCACAAATTGTTTCCGGCAGCAGGTAGTCATATTCTTTGTCATAGGCATAGGCCGCTTTTTCTATGACAACGCGCGCAATTTTCATCGATTAGATCTGAATTTCGCTGTGGGTCACAAATTTGCTCTTGCCAGAAGCAAATTCGTCGACCGAAAGCTTGACGGGCTTGCCCTCAAGAACCTCGTGCTGCTCTTCAGCATTATCCGCAATATCGCGGGCGCGCTTGGCGACAGCCACTACAAAAGCGTAGCAGTCCTGATTTCTGTCAAGAATTTCACTCATTGCAGGTCTTAGCATGTTATAAGCACCTCTTCAATTCTTTTTTTGTTTAGCCGTGTGATCAACCTGCCCGCGTTAATAGCGCACAGCAGCTGCTCTCTGGCCGAATCTATATCATCGTTAAATACGACAAAATCATAATGATCTGCCAACTGAATTTCTACGGCGGCGGCGGCCAGTCTGCCCGCGCGTTCCGCGTCGGTTTCTGTCCCCCGTCCCGCAAGGCGGTCAGCGAGCGCTCCAAGCGAGGGCGGCATGACAAATATCATCAACGCTTCAGGGCAAAGCGCTTGCACCTGAGAGGCACCCTTGGTTTCTATCTCCAATATAATATTATGCCCGGCCTTTAGCTGCTGCTCGACAAAGCAGCGGGGCGTGCCGTAGTAATTGCCGTTATATTCGGCATATTCCAGCATTTCGCCATCTGTAACCATTTTTAAAAATTGATCTCGCCTGACAAAATGATAATGCACTCCGTCAATTTCGCCTGGTCTGGGGTGGCGTGTTGTCGCTGAAATTGAAAGCGTCAGCGGTCCGCTGGGTGTCAGCAGCGGGGCGAGCAGCGTCCCCTTGCCCACACCCGAGGGGCCTGAATAGACGATCAGTTGTCCACGCTCATGCCTCATCCTGCTCGTCATCCTCATCGTCGTCATCTAAGCGGTTAGCCACCGTTTCGGGCTGCACCGCCGATAAAATTACATGGTCCGAATCGGTTATAATAACCGCTCGCGTACGTCGCCCATAGGTCGCGTCAATCAGCGAGCCCCGGTCGCGGGCATCCTGTATAATGCGCTTGATAGGAGCCGATTCAGGGCTGACAATAGCGACCAGTTTTCGCGCCGAGACCATATTCCCAAAGCCAATGTTGATCAGTTTCAAGCTGCATACCTCCTATTCAACGTTTTGTATCTGCTCGCGAATTTTTTCCAGCTCACTTTTAAGTGCGATGACCACCGCCGCAATGTCGGCGTCCTGTGCCTTTGAGCCGATCGTGTTCGCCTCACGGTTGAGCTCCTGCGTCAAAAAGTCGAGCTTGCGTCCAACGGGGTCGGGCTGAACCAGAATGCTGCGAAACTGAGCTAGATGGCTTTTTAAGCGGACGGTTTCCTCATCCACCGCCACGCGGTCGGCAAAAATTGCCGCCTCCGTGAGCACGCGCGCATCGTCGATATTGCGGTCAGCCAGTAATGAGGTCAGCTTTTGATAAAGCCGTAGCCGATATGCCTCAACAGTCTGAGGGCTCTGTGCCTCCACCGTTTCGGTCAGCTTTTCTACCATATCAAGCCGCATTAAAATATCCTCTCGCAGGCGGATGCCCTCGGTTTCGCGCATCTGCACAAAATGATCCAACGCCTCTCCGGCGACCTGAGACACCGCCAGCCACAGCGCGTCCTCATCAATTTCCACTCGCTCGGAGGTCAGCACATCCGGATATCTTGACAATGCCACAAGGTCAATATCATTGGACAGGCCAATCTCAGCAGAAAGAGCCTGCAATGCGGCTACATAAGATTTTGCCAGCTCCAGATTAACCTTGACAACCGAATCGCCGAGGGTGCCGGCGTTAGACAGCTGAAGGTATAGATCGACCTTTCCGCGCGAGATTCGGCTTTGTACCAGGCTTTTAAGCTTATCTTCCATATAGCTGCAGCTGCGCGGCGCGCGGCAGGAAAACTCAAAGTAGCGGTGATTGACCGATTTGATTTCAACGGTGATATCCCATCCATCAAGCTGCCGCTGGCTTCGTCCATAGCCGGTCATGCTTCTGGTCATTTGTTTCTCTCCTTTATACGCCACATTGCAACGCCCGTTTTATGCCGGCCGCGGTTTTTAGCCACAGAAATGCGCGTGAAAGTTAATTTATCAAAGCTCGCTTATGCTTTAATTTTCTTTGATTTACTCCTGTTATCATACCCCCGCGGCACAGGGTTTGTCAACCGCGCCGCGGCGACTTCGTGTCTGTTCTGCTTGTGGCAGGTCGGGGTCTTGCAAATGCTCTGCCCCTGTGCCTGTCTTTCTGCGGTTCGTTCGATGAATTAGGGTTCAAAATTGTCACCGCACCGCGTAGAGCTCCAACCTCGACAGGGGTCAGCTCACGCCATTTGCCAGGCTGAAGCATGCCTAGCTTGACGGGCCCGACCGAGATGCGGCGCAGGCGGGCGACTTCAAGCCCCAGCGCTTCGCACATGCGGCGGATCTGGCGATTTTTACCCTCGTATATTGTTATGCGCAACACCACGCGACCGGTCTCCTTCACTTCAACCTGTACCTGTGCGGGCAGAGTGGTAGCGCCATCATCAAGTGTCACACCGGTAGAAAGCTGCACAAGCTGCTCTTCGGTGATATCAGGGCGCACTGTCACACGGTAGGTTTTAGAAATATGGTGGCTCGGATGCATAATCAGGTTTGCAAAGTCGCCGTCATTGGTCAGCAACAGCACGCCCTCGCTGTCCTTATCCAGCCGACCAACGGGGTACACTCGGGTAGAAACATCTGAGATAAGCTCGGCCACACAGCGCCTACCCAGCTCATCCGAAAGGGTGGTGACGTAGCCACGGGGTTTGTTCAGCATAATGTAAAGCTTTTTAGCCCGCTTTTCAAATGCCACCTGCTCGCCATCGATGTGAATAATATCCTGCGCGGGATTGATACTCTGGCCCAGCTCGGCCTTACGTCCGTTGACGGTAATTCTGCCCTCCTGAATCAGCTGCTCGGCCTTGCGGCGCGACAGAATACCATTATCTGATAATACCTTGTGAATTCTCACGTTTTTTCTCCTTTGGCCGTCCGCTTTTGGCTTTCCTGGCCGGTTGTATTGCCCTCGCGTTCATTGAGCGGGAACCTATAATTCTGGGGAAATGCAAAGAAATCTTTAACGCGCTGAATAATGCTACGCGTTTCAGGGAATCTGGCAGGGCGATCCTGCGCTGTAACTAGGGGCGTAACCGACAAGGTCTGCTCGCCGAGCATAACCGTCGCGCGGCCGACGACCTGCCCTTCGGGGGCCGGCGCATAAATAAACCTTTCAAGCGCGATATTTAATCGCACATGTGTGCGCTCCTGTGCGGTGAGATAAGCACCGGGTGCCCACAGCGCCTTCACCTCAACCCGCTGTTCGGTTGAACCGGTCACCGGCACCGACAGCTGGCCAAGCATCGCTTCAAAATCCACAAACTCAAGCTCGTCAAAGCTTTGATCATATATCGTTTTGTGAACGCCAAAGTCGTTTGGACAATTGAGCGTCACCGCGATTAGCGTCAGCCCGTTGCGCTCTGCGGCTGAAACAAGACAGCGGCCGGCAGCCTTTGTAAAACCTGTTTTAATGCCGATGCAGTCCTCGCTCTGCCACAGCAGACGGTTGTGATTGGTCAGCCAGCGGTGGTACGGCGGATTGCCATAAAATAGCTTTGCCGATTTTGACCGCACCATTTCACTGAATTCATCATTTTGAAGCGCATAGCGCGACAACAGCGCAAGATCGTAGGCGGTGGTGTAATGCTCTCCGTTCTCCAACCCAGACGGGCTGGAAAACCGAGTGTCGTTCATGCCGATATCCTTGGCCTTGCAGTTCATCCGCTCGACAAAGGCATCTAAGGTCTTATCTATGCGAACTGCTGCCGCGTTGGCAGCGTCGTTGCCTGAAGCCAGCAACATTCCCCAAGCCAACGTCCGCAGCGTAACCTGATCGCCAGCCTGTAGTCCCATCGAACTGCCCTCAACCAGAATAGCGTTGGGGTCAACCACGAAGACATCGTCGAGTCCATCCTGCTCCAGCGTCAGAATCGCCGTCATAATTTTGGTGGTGCTAGCATTTAACAGTTTTTCGTGGCTGTCTTTTTCATAAAGCACCCGCCCACTAGAAGCCTCAATCAATACAGCACCTTTTGCAGCGGCAAAACCATCCGATGCCGCCGCCAGCGATAAGTTGCTACCGCACATCAACGCCAGCGCCAAAAAGATAGAAATGATCCGTTTTTTCATCAATTTCACCCGCCTCATTTAAAAAACATATTCCGTACGGGTGTAAAAAATGATTCACTTTTACCTTCGGCCAGGCTCTTTAAGCCTCCTGCGTCTTAGCATCCTTCTTGCCCATCTTATCTTGTATGATGCCTGAGACTTTGTCGATGACGCCGGGCATCATATTAACGACGCGGTCGGCAGTGTTATCAGCCGTCTGCATCTGCAAAAGCTTGACATCGCCTTTAGAAATGACCAGAAAAGCCAACGGCTGAATGGTCACCCCGCCGCCCGAACCGCCGCCAAAGGGGTTTTCGGGTTTGGAGGTGGGCAGCTCCGACCCGCCGGTGGCAAAGCCGAAGCTCACCTTGGATACCGGAATAATGGTTGTGCCGTCCGACGTGGTTAACGGGTCCCCGATAATGGTATTGACATCAACCAGTTTTTTTAAGTTTTGAAGTGAGGCTTCAAGCACCTCGCTCAAAGGATGTTTCTTTTCCATTCTGATCTTCCTTTCGCGCGGCGTCGGCATCGCCGCCGGCTTTCTTCAACGTCTTATTTTTTCGCGATTTTAATACCAACGGCAGACCGGCAACCAGTCCCCAGAAGGCAATCTGCACCCCCGCGACCAGCAGTGCAAACGGAGATAGCCGCATTTCGCCCGAATAGCTTGACTCGCTCTGGCTAACGCCAAAACCTGGCAGAATTTGGATCTGATCAGCCTTCAGTGTAACAATACGGTCAACAATCGCCACTGCGGTGAACACCTGCGCGTTGACCTTGCCAAACTTGATGGCGGTGTCGGCTGCATCTTTGCCAGCCACAATCATGCGCATGCGCAACTTTGCCAGCGAGGTGCGACGCAGCAGGCGGCGCACGGCAGGGCTGGTGCGCCGTAACAACTTTTGCACCAGCGTCAAGAGCTCCTGCAAGGTTGCGGAAAGCTCGCGTTTCTCTTTTATTTTTTTCGTCTTCTCGCCAGTTTCACTGTCGGACGTTTTTTTCTTGGCGCGTCCTTCTCCCTTGGGAAGAATGCCCTTTTTAAACCATAAATATTTAACGGTCACCGTCAATTCGGGGTGAGAATCGACATGTACGACGACCGGTACCATCAGAACCAAGACTATCAGCAGAAAAATGCACCCTAATACTTTCATACCGCCCACATTCTATTCTTCAAAGGCCCGAACCTCCTCGTCAAACCCAATCTGCCCTTCTATCACTTCGTCAGGGAAATCTTCGTCCAGAAGTTCCGCTGCCGCTGTTTGCGGCAACTCATCGAGCGACGAGAGGCCAAAGGTACGTAAAAAATGCGCTGTCGTACGGTAGGCAATCGGCCTGCCGGGCAGCTCCAGCCGGCCTTCTTCCTCCAGCAGACCTTTTTCAGCCAGGGTGGCAATAATACCGCTAGAATCGACGCCGCGCACCTGCTCAACATAAGCGCGGGTAACCGGTTGGTTATAGGCCACCGCAGCCAGAACCTCCAGCGCTGCGGGCGAGAGAGGAACATTGCGTCGCGCCTGCATAACCTTTCGGATATCCTCGGTATATTCCTTGCGGGTGGCAAGCTGATACTGTCCACCCAGGTTTAAAATCTGTAAAGCGCCATCCTGCATGTCCAGCGTGTCGCGCAGATGCTCTATGAACCCGCGCACATTATCAGCGCTAACGTCGAGTGCCTCGGCGATGCGGTCGGGCGCGATTGGCTCACCAACGGCAAACAGTACCGCCAAGAGCATTTGCTCCAATTTTTTGCTCATACCGGTTCCTCACGTTCCGATGTTTTTGCCGAGCGGTGAAAGCGCACAGTCTCGCCGTCGGACGAAATGGTGATGCGTCCGCCCTTAATCAGTTCCAGCACCGCCAGAAAGGTAGCCACCAACTCGCTGCGGTCTTTCTGATCTTCGAACAGCGCACCAAACCGGCTGTTGGGGTTGCGGTAAAGTTTTCGCATTAGGTGGATTATGCGCGAAGAAATCGAGACCACCCGGCGCTTGACGATACCCGAAAAGGCCGCAGGACGCAACGCCTGACGACGCACCGCCCTGCCGGTGGCGACAGCAGCGGCATCGAGTAGAATAGAAGCCGAATGAGTCAGCCGATAAGTCAAATCGGTCTCAAGTGGCATAGGGGTGCGCACATAGAGGCGGTTTTCTTCCGCCAGTACGCCAAGCTTTTTGGCGGCCAGCTTGCAAAGCTGATACTCCATCAGTTCGCCAGCCAAGCTGCTTTTGAGGTCGTCTGCCTCGTCCTTATGGCGTGGCAACAGCATAACGGTTTTAATGTGCACAAGGCGCGCAGCCATTTCAAGAAATTCGCTTGCAACCTCTAAATCACGGTCCTCACGGTTTTCAATAAACGTCAGATACTGGCGCAGCAGCTCTGAAATTTCGATGTTCAAAATATCCAACTTATGCTTGGAGATGAGATGCAGCAGCAGATCAAGCGGCCCTTCAAAGTCCGAAAGGCGAAAGGAAAGCTGTGTCATGGATTAACGTCCTTTCCATGCCTTTTATAAAAAGAAGGTCATGGCCTCCAGCAAAGTATATAAGCCGCCGGTAAGCGTGCTGATGATACCATTGAATGCGCCCATCCAGACAAGGAGGAGCACAATCCAAACAACCTGATGCTCATAGGCCTGAATTCCCCAGTAAATTTCGCGAGGCAACAGCGGGCAGATGGCGTGCCAGCCATCCAGTGGCGGAATCGGCAACAGGTTAAACACCGCCAGTGAAAGATTGACACTTACCATAAAAGTGACCACCTGAAAGACGCCAACCAAAAAACTCATCTGCGTAGCAAAATAAGCTAATCGCAAAAGTTTAGCCACAATAAGGCAGACCAGTGCCATAAGAATGTTGGAAGCAGGCCCTGCCAAACTTGTAACGATAGTTCCCATTTTATGATCGCGGAAATTGCGAGAATCAATCGGAACGGGCCGGGCAAAACCAATGCCGAGAAATAAAATCATCAGCGCCCCAATAGGGTCAATGTGATCTAAAGGGTTCAATGACAGCCTGCGCGAA
Organism: Clostridia bacterium; assembly: GCA_035560675.1. Lineage (GTDB taxonomy): Bacteria > Bacillota > Clostridia > Oscillospirales > Ruminococcaceae > Yanshouia. Next base: position 2,286 of record DATMYZ010000079.1, on the reverse strand, counting down.
TAACGCGCAGTGGAGTCACCCATCTTTTCAGCTGCCCAAGCATGCGCAAATTCATGCACGGGTATTGCTGTCATCAGGACAATCAGTCTAGCTAAAATAATCTGAAGGCTCAGCCCGCCAAAGAGTTTGTAAAGCATGGTTTCTCTCCTCCTGTATCAGATTATTATATCGAAAAAGGCTCAAAAAAGCAAGAAAACCCAGCAACAACAAAGAGCCGTCGCAGAAAGTTTGATTTCGCATCATATTTGCGCAACAAACTTTAAACCGCCACGGCTCTTTCAAATTGTGCTTACCGTCCTTCGGTTTTCAACTCCGCCATGCGGTCAAGGTATTCTGCCTGCTCCACAATGCCCGCTTTAAGCAGGTCGTCTAGCTCTTCCATACGCCTGAGGTTATCTTCGTGCGTCTTGACGGCCGCAGACCTAGGCTGCTCGGGCCTATAGGACTTTACCTGAAACGGCCCCGCCCCCGGGCGGGCCATATCGCCTTCGCCAGATCGGTCGCCAAACGGCTGGGCAGAGCCGCCATGAGGATTCACCCCATACCCGGATTGTTGGCTAGACAGCGCCTTTATAACGCCCCAAATCAAAAAGCCGACCAGCCCCGCCACGACAAAAAGAATCAAATACCCGACACTCCCTACGTCTAAAACGGTTACAAGTACCGCACCTGCTGCTATCAATAATGTGAAAACAGAGCTGCTTTTGCTCTTTTCCTTTCGGCCCATATGTGTCTCCTTCCAAAAAATCCCTCTTATCACCTTTCAGTATAACAAACCTGTCAACAGATTGCAAACTTCCAGCATAATTCCCATATACTCGACTAATGTGTAAGGCACCAAGTAGAAAAGACAGGCTGTGTCACCGATTAGACTAAGACGTTCCCTAACAAAAAGGGGCCCCATTTTGTTATCTTGCGAGTTGCAAAAAACAAATAATCCAAAGTGGATAATTTACCATCAGTGTGGTGTTAAATGCCTTATAAACTTATGCCGCCATACCCGTTTAGTACCGCCTATGGGCTTTAAGTTCCGCCAGACGATCATTGTATTCCGCACTTTCGATGACGCCGGCTGACAGCAGATCTTTAATTTCGCGTTCCCGTCTGTGGAAATCCTCCTGCAGGGTAGCATCGATCTGTGGGCTGTCCTGCTGGCGCAGAACGTTATCCTGTAGATGTTGTTTCTCTCGCCACAGCACACCCTTAACCCTTCGACTTCTGAGAGAATGACGAATCGCTTCCCAAACTAGTGCACCCGCAATAAAAACAGCAGTTACCACAAAAATGCGTTTATCTTCAAATATTTGTAGAATGACAGTCTCAATCGCAACGACAATCGTCCAAAAAGTATTATTGGCACCTTTATTGTTTCGATCCATTGGTATTGACGCTCCCCTCGGTTTTAAGCCATGATGATTCTAGTATAGCAAACCCTTGGTCGACGTACAAGCGATCAAAAAATAATCTCTGTGCACTCGACATAAAAACGTCAAAGCTTTTCACTGCATTCTACTGTTTAAGTCAAATTTAGGGCCGACGCCCGTATTAAACCGGAGCCGACCCCTGTACAATCTATTATATTTACCATGCTCAAAATTGTGTGCGAGACGCTTTTATTTGAGCTAGCATAATTTTAAAATAAAGCAGTCATAAAATGCGGCACACTCAAATATTTCTTTTTAAGAAAGATGGCGCACCACCGCCACCACCCGGCCCAAAACGCGGCAATCTCTGACAATGATTGGCTCCATACTGCTATTCTCAGGTTGCAGGCGAAAATGCCCGTTTTCTTTATAAAAGCGCTTAACCGTCGCTTCATCTTCCACCATGGCCACTGCTATTACGCCGTTTTCAACCGAGGGGGTCTGCCGCACAACAACAATATCACCGTCAAGAATGGCGGCCTCGATCATGCTGTCGCCCCGGACTTTAAGCGCGAAAAGCTTGCTAGCATCCTCGCCGTCAGCACAAAACGGAATATAATCGGTGACCTCTTCAAAGGCCAAAATCGGCTGCCCCGCCGTGACAGTGCCCAAAAGCGGTATCTGTGCGGTGCGGCCTATACCTGATCCAACCAGCCGAATAACACGATTCTCATTATCGCCCATGCTGATATAGCCCTTGGACTCAAGACTTTTAAGATATCGGTGTGCGGAAGAAGTCGACTTAATATTCAAATCGCGGCAGATTTCGCGTACGGTAGGCGGAACCTGGTCGATCAAACGTTCCTTGATATAGGCGAGCAGGCTACGCTCCTTATCGCTTAAACTCTCCATCAACATTTCC
>DATMYZ010000078.1:0-4911 GCA_035560675.1 Clostridia bacterium | reverse complement strand
GATTGCTGTTGTAATTCCTTCTCTAAATCCTGACGACAAACTGCTTGATGTAGTCGACAGGCTCATTGCGCGTGGATTTTGTGACCTGATCGTGGTCAACGACGGAAGTACGCCCGACAAAACCTCTTATTTTGAGACCCTCTCAGCTTTGCCTGGGTGCACTGTACTCACGCACGACGTCAACCGGGGCAAGGGGCGGGCGCTTAAAACCGCCTTTGGTTATATTCTGGAGCATCGCCCCAACTGTATTGGCGCAGTGACGGTGGACGGCGACAACCAGCACCATCCCGACGACGTAGCGGCACTGGCTACAGCACTCCTCAAAGATGATTCCGCACTGATATTGGGCGTGCGCGATTTTTCGCAGCGCGATGTGCCCACGCGCAGCCGTATAGGCAATAGAATCACCGCATTGGTATTCGGGCTTCTCTGCCACCAAAAAATTTCAGACACGCAAACTGGGCTTCGCGCCATACCGCGCAAAATGCTGCACGGGCTGCTCACTCTATCTGGCGAGCGGTTTGATTTTGAAACCAATATGCTGCTTTCTTTAAACCGTAGCCATACACCAGTGCATGAAATCAGTATTCAGACCATATACCTTGAGGAAAACTCCACCTCGCATTTTAACGCTATTTTTGATTCTTTAAGTATTCTGCGGCTGATATTTGCTTTCGCATTTTCATCAATAGTCTCCGCCGCGCTGGATATTGGCTGCTACTGGCTGACCGTCACACTGCTGGTTGCGTTGCCGCTGCGTGAGCGAGTGCTGGTCGCCACGGTCGTTTCGCGCGCTATATCGTCCACCGTCAACTTTTCTTTAAACCGCAAAGCAGTGTTCGGCAGTGGTAATGCGCTTTCTCGCGCGCTACCGCGGTATTACCTGCTCTGTGTATGCCAGTTTCTCTGCTCCTGGGCAGGTGTTTGGGGGTTGACGCTCGTTATTGGCGGCAGTTCGGTGCTGGCCAAGATTATCATGGATACACTGCTGTTTTTTGCCAGCTTTAACATTCAGCGTCACTGGGTATTCTCAGAGCAGAACAAATAATTCTAAAAAGGGGGCCTCGTCATATATGGCAAAAGACGTTTTCAAAAAAAGCCTTATATGCCTTGGCATCCTGCTGTTCTGGGTACTGTTTTTTCTTTTCGGATCGGCTGCAGTTATCTTTCGCGGGCCCTCACCTGCTGCGCGCGACCTTGCGGTTTCAACCCTGATGGAAACAAGCGCCGCCAAGTTTGTGGCGCGCATTTTTCTGTCGGATGAAGAAATTCGTACCATTCTCGCCAAGAATGCCGTATCGTCGTCAGATGCCGTCACCAACTCCGATCTGGTGCATATTCCAGAGGACAGCGACAGCTTCAACCTGAACGCCATCACCGTTGAGGATGTTTCGGGTCCGACTTTCAAAGGTAAAATGATGATTGTCAATGACCCTGCACGGTTGTATGTCGCCTCACCCTCAGCGTTCGGACTGGAAAGCGGCGGTCTGCGGGTGGAAGAAATGGTCAAGCGTGACGGCGCGGCTGCGGGCATCAATGCAGGCGGTTTTGAAGATGATAACGGTGTGGGTAACGGCGGCAAACCGCTGGGCATCGTTATTCAAAACGGTGTGCTCACCTTTGGCACCCCCACGGCCTACACCATTGTCATTGGCTTTGACCGCGAAAACAAGCTGGTGGTCGGATCTATGACCGGGGTGCAGGCACTGGCCCGCGGCGTACGTGACGCCGTCAGCTTTGTCACCCCTGCGCTCATTGTCAACGGCAAGCCAGCCGATATTTTTGGTACCGGCGGCGGCTTAAATCCGCGCACTGCCATTGGTCAGCGTGCCGACGGTGCAGTATTGCTGCTAGTCATAGACGGCCGCCAGGCACACAGCATCGGCGCAAACTACAAGGACATTATTGACGTAATGCTGCGATACGGTGCCGTCAACGCCGCCAACCTCGACGGCGGTTCCTCCACTCTGATGGTGTATAATAACGAAATCCTTAACGTTTGCGCTTCGCTCTATGGCTCGCGCAAACTACCGACTGCCATCCTGGTAAGGCAGGTGATGTCATGAAAAGCAAAAACTTCTTGGGCGTTCATTCAGTGTTTATTATTTTCGCACTGATGCTGCATGCGTTTTGCGCCGCGTTAGCCGTTGGTGGCATGATGCGTGTGTATAGCATGATGTTGGCTTACGAGCATTCCCGCCCGGAATATGTGGCACGAAACGTGCTATCACTTTTTGAAGATAAGCGTTACGCCGACATTATAAAGCTGGGCAAGGTACCGCTTTCAAAAATGGAAACGGCAGAAAGCTTTGGCCGCGCAGCCGAAAAAAATTATAGCGGTGGCCAATTTTCGCTTTCTCGTAGCGGAGACAGCAACTGGCAGATTGCCTGTGATGGCAGGCCTGTGGCAACGCTTTCGCTTCGCAACCAAAAAAGCGGTGGACGACACGGCATGGATCTTTGGACCACGCAGCGGCTGGATGTTCTTTCTCCCGCGCCGCAAAGCTACACGGTACAGGCCCCCCCTGCCGTGCGCATTGCCGTGAACGATATTGTGCCAGGCAATAGCGCCCTTGTGACACAAGCCCTCATCCAAAGTCCGTTTGGCAAGCTACCGGACTCGCTCGCCCCCGCAGTAGCAAAGGTCTATCAGTTTGACGGCCTTTTTTTGCCCCCCGATGTCACGGCAACCGCCGATAACGGAACTACCTGTGCAGTTGCACAGTTTCAAAACAGCATTACGGTCTGCCTCTCGCCCAGTGAGCAGGTGATCGCACAGCTATCTCAGTTTGGCGAACAGGCGGCGTGCGCCTATGCCAAATTCATCACCAACGATGCCAAGCTGGATGAGGTACTTCCCTTTTTTCTGCCCGAATCCGAATACTACACCCATCTAAAGCAGTTTTATAACGGCTGGTATAATGAACATGACCAATATGCCTTTAAGAATGCCAGATTTTCCAACTGGTTTATGTATGACGAGCGCCACATCTCCTGCGATATTTCGTTTGATTACTGGATCAAGATGAAACGGCATGAGTATACCTATCCTTCAAAATACACCATGTACTTTGTATTAAGCGACAAAGGTTGGCGCGTAGCTAATCTGGTGGTGCTTTAGAGTCCCCGTCGGTTGTCAATAGCAAAGTGGATCTTTCGCATAAACCGCGTATATAATGCCAATAATTTCCATAACACTACATCCCGTTTTTCAGCGTTTTGTTTTTATGAGCAACTGATGTGATGTTTCCTTCTCTAGTCGGACGCTGAATCGGTTCCAAAATACAGCGTGTTTTTGACCATCATGTGGCCAAACTGCGTTAAAAAATTTTCCGTCAGCCAAAAACAAACGGTTTGGCTGATGAAGTTTGTCATTTTTGTATCCGTTTTGACTTTTTTTCACTTCCCATGGTGATCGAATTATGCTATACTAATTAGCGTTGAACGCCTTTTTATAATGGCTGATAGAAAATTTTCTTTATGAGGTGAAGCAAAACTATGGCTAAGAACCGCATAGCAAAAAAGTCGCCTATGTCCTCCATCGTCATTGTCGCTCTTGCGCTGCTGATATTCATCGTAGCCGTCAGCATCGGAGTGTCGCTTTTGAAAAAGAGCGACGTTTCTGAGGAACCCTCATCCAGTACTTCGGAATCAATCAGCGAGCCTGAATCCTCTTCCGAATCATCTGAGAGCGAGCCCGAATCCTCCTCCGAAGTATCCGAGAGCACATCATCTTCTTCGACGGCATCTTCTTCCACTGCGGCTTCTTCGGGGGCTTCCTCGTTGGCCAATGTCACCTCATCTTCTTCAGCGGCGACTGTTACAAGCAGTTTACCTGCCAAGTTTGACCCAGCGGTCATGGGCACAAGCGGCAAGGCTAACATCGCCAGCTATAAGCAAATCAACGCCGACGTCAAGGCCTGGCTCAAGGTTCCGGGCACTAACATCAACTACCCTGTTCTGCAAAGCGCTAGCGGTTATGACGCTCATTATTATCTCGATAAAAACATTTATAAGCAAACCAGCCGTGATGGTGTTATCTACGCTGGATCTACCTGCAAATTTGGCACCGGGTCGGCGGGACTTTCTAAGAACACCGTGATGTTTGGCCACAACTGGACCAACTACTCGGCTGCGCCCCGCATAGGCAGTGCCAGCGACGTGATGTTTGCACAGTTGACCGCCTATCACTATCTCAACTTTGCCAAGGCTTATCCCTATGTCTGGTTTTCCACTGATTCGCAGGAGATGACCTGGGTGGTTTTTGCCGCTTTCTATACGGATGTTTCGTTTAACTACATTGAGCCCAACCCCACCGATGCGGGCTTTGCCGCCATTATCAGCGGAGCCAAGGCACGCAGCCGCCACAACTTTAATGTCGAAGTTTCTACCAGCGACAAGATTTTAACCATGTCCACTTGCACGAGAGCATACGGATCCAGTGATAAGCAGCGTTTTGTCGTCATGGCTCGCCTGCTGCGCAGCGGCGAGACGCTTAAGGAAGTTAGCGTGTCGACGAACCCCAACCCTGTACTTCCTAATCTTTAAGAGGTGAGACAACATGATTTATCGTCATTCGGAACGTAAGGCTACCGTTGTTCCTGCGCAAAAGGCGGGCACGCCCGATTTTAACAAGCTTGAGATTGCGGCGGAACAAGATCTTCTGGGTGCCGGAAGATTGCTTTCTCAGATTACGCTGCCGCCCGGCGCACTGGTTGCCGAGCACGCGCACAACGGCGAATATGAAGTTTATTTCATTTTGTCAGGTGAGGGGGACTATTACGACAACGACACTGTTGTCAAGGTTTTCCCGGGGGATGTTACCCTTTGCCGAAGCGGTGAAAAGCACTGTTTAGTCAACACCGGCAGTAACGAGCTGTCCTTTGTGGCGTTTATTGGCTTTCCTAATCC
>DATMYZ010000077.1:0-2788 GCA_035560675.1 Clostridia bacterium | reverse complement strand
GTATTATTTGAAGCCATGATCGTCTTTGCCTATTTCTTGCTGTTCAGTCAAATCGGCGCAGTTTACAACCGCACTCTGATGGAAAGCAGGTTAAACGCCACTGAGCAGATGGTTATGCTGCAAAAGCGTTACTACGCTCAGTTGGAGAGCAATACAAACCAGCAAAGAAGCATGATGCACGATACGCGCCACCATCTTGTGGCAATTGCCTCCCTAGGCAAAAACGGAGAGCACGATGAGCTCATGCGATATGTTAACGATCTAATAGAAAAGTGTGATATGACCGTTTCTCGGCGGTTCTGCGAGAATTCTTCGGCCAATGCTATATTGTCCGGCTACATAGAACGGGCAGAGCAGCGGAATATATCTGTGTCGGTGGATATAGATCTGCCGGAGGCTATAAGTATTAATCGATATGATCTGTGTACAGTTCTGGGTAATTGTTTAGAAAACGCCATCGAGGCTTGCCAACGGATACCAGCTGAAAGCCCCCTATACCATACGCGGTATATTGATATACGCGGTAGAGAGGATGGCAGCAGATTAATTATTCGAATAAAAAACAGTTGCGATACTGCAATAAGCGCATATAACAGTCTTAAGTCTAGCAAGGGTGTACTTGGGGGCATTGGCCTGAAAAACGTCAGTAATGTAGTGGAACGCTACAGCGGCAGTATGAGCACAGCGTTTGGTGACAACTGCTTTACCATGTGCGCCGTCATGTGCTGTGGCAATGATGTTGTTGTAGCAGAGAGAAATTCAAGTGGTTTTGTTAAAAATGCCTGATTAAACAAGGATTAGAAGCCTAATATAAAATTGGCCCATACTTCCTTCGCACAATTCAAACATACTGTGACGCCGTAGGGGTGACGGGGAGGGGAATTTTCAGTGCAGCAGCTAAGACTTTCGTCTGGCCATAATCTACACAAAGCCGTAGTAGGCGAACCATTACCTTATTTCCGCCAGGAAACTTCTTTCCTACCGCCATGAGTTCGACCGACACGGTTTACGCACCGGCTTTGCTTGGAATACACTACGTGGCTTGCGCTCCAGTAAGTCCAGACAATGCTCCAATCGGTAGCTTGTTTTTCCTTGGCCAAACAGTCGTTCATAAACTACAACTGTATCCTTGTCACAGATAATCTGGGCGCGATTGGCGTAGCCTTTTACCGTAACTATTTTCCGAAGAAAGCGGATGGGAACCGAATAATCCTTGAGTTTAAATCGAACGGTGGCATAGTCTCCAACGGTTGGTGTGGCTGTTCTGGAAGTATCATATTGATAGGGCGTGATCGGCCGCAGAATACACTTTTCCATTGCATATGCCTCTGCAACCGTATGGACTCTGCCTTTTACCTTGCGGGTATTTCGGTAATGAATGCACGAAGTCAGGAGAGTCTGGTTTAACTCCTCCACAGATTGAGATCTGGACAGAGGAACGAAAAAGTTCTTTCTTGCAAAGTTAACAAGCCCCTCTACCAAGCCCTTCTCGTTTCCACTGGCAATTTTGCAAAAGTCGGTTTATAATCTATAATGTGCAGCAAAAGCACAGTACTGATCTTGTGGCTTTGCGTGAAGGCCGAAGCCCTCCTTAGAACCCCTTTAAATAATAGCTGTTCGAGGCATTTATGGAATAGCTACCGCAAAGAAACTGGCGTGATCGCTACCCCACACCAATGTCGTCACCTTTATGCAACAGTGCTGTCTGATGCTGGCCTAGAGGCCAAGGACGCGCAAGTGCTGCTGGAACACGCCCAATTTTCAACCACGATAGATATTTATACCCATGTCAAAGATCAGCGCATTGTAAAGGTCACAAAGAAGCTCAATAAGTTTACTGGCAAAACTAAGTGTGTGTAGATTGTGTGTGGTTAAGCGTCGCAAAACACCCCGAAAAACAACGAAATTTCCAAGCGTAAAAATACAAAAAAAACCGCATTGCAATCAGATTTTCTGACCACAATGCGGTTTTGCGTTTTGTATTTTATTACCGAAATCGATATCATTGAATTTTTGCTGTGTATTCGAACTCTCATTATGCTCATTAGATAAACATAATCACACCCCAAAAACTATTTGTTTTCATTCATGACTTGTGTAAAAAACGACACTATGTCTTCGTCGATTTCAGCTAAAGTTTCGTGCCCAACCCCTTGATAAGTGTTAAATTGAGCTTCAATACCCTGAGCTTCATATATTTTTTTACATCTATCCCACCGAACGCTCATATCCTCGTCTAAAACCTCAGTAATGATTTTACGTTCCAAATTGGAATAAGCATCATCAAATTGTAGAGAATCATTCTCATCATCAGCACCCATGTAATAATACTGGGGGACAGCGGCAAACGCAGACAACTGAAATCTTAAATCCGCAATTTGATTAATATCCGCAATCCCTACCGGATAAATAAGTTCATAACCTTGCAGGCTAACACAATACCATTAGGACTTGTAGCCCGGCGTGTAAAGCCCTCTGCTGACTCTCCATCGGGAGTCCATGACAATAGATTATCTGCTTTTATTGTTCCTAATTTCATGCTTCCGCTACAATACGGGCATTCCATAATTCACACCGCTTCCGCTTAATTGTAAATTTGATCGAGCAATGCATTATCTATGTAAGCCCAGAAGAGTGCCTTCTGGGCTTCAGTCTGTCGAAGAACCCGGATTACGCAGCGGCGCAAACCGGGTTCTGTCTATATTTAAGCCAGAAAAGGGAGTATCGGAAACGGAACAAAGAAGTCCTCCACTTCCATTTGGCTAGCTTTTTGAGATTCATGGCAGCA
>DATMYZ010000076.1:0-4875 GCA_035560675.1 Clostridia bacterium | reverse complement strand
CCTTAAAATAGTCTGAATTGCCGTAAACACTATTTTGAAAAATAAAAAAGGGCATCAAAAAAGTTCAGCAAGGCTGAACTTTCTGATGCCATGTAGCTAGTAAAGAGACCTTTTACTGCGCCGTGCCAGCTTAAACAAGCGTCGTAATCTGTTCACAAAGCTGATTAAAGCGAGCCAGATCTAACGCGTTGTCATAGCAAAGTTCCAGCTCGGCATGCACTATTTGAGCATTTTGCAGCAGGCTGTGCGACTGCTGGAACATCTGCCGAGCTGCCTTGCGATTAAAGGCAATGCGATTTTTATAGTCTGCCAATACCTTTTTATCGGTGAACCTCCGCGCGTTAATGATTCGCTGCGGTTCGCACGCCACCATTAGCCGCTCGTTGGTCGTCAGGAACGCCAGAGACAGCTCAGGGAAGATTAGTTGTTCAAGCCGCTCAAATGGTGCCAGAGGACTATAGCCGCAAATAACATGGCAATTACAGTTTAAGGCGCGCTTATGCAGCGCCTTAAGCAGCAAGCCGGACGACGGCCCGTATTCGTCCTCAAGCAGAATTACGGTTTTAGCAAAATCCATTGATGAAAGCTCTGGCAGCAGTCGATAGCCGTCTGAAAAAATACGAATTTCTTCAACCGCTTTAGTGCCTTTAAACGCTTTATCCGCAATACGGTCGGCCTGACGCTCTATTTTTTCAAGGTCGGTAGCCTCAAGCGCAATGCGATAATTATCGTTATAAAGGGCGTCCCCCGCGCACAAATAGCGCCGCGACTGCTCACGAAGGCGCTCTTCCTTGTCAGTCAGCGCAATAATATTCGCTCTGCTTTGCCGCAGTTTTTCAGTGTTAAAACAGTCACCTAGCCAGAGAATATCTTCCGCCGCTCCCGGATAATGCGGCTCAATGGCGTGCGGCTGCGCGCTGTCTATAATTGCAGTATCGTCCCAATAGGCTGCCTCCGGCGCGCTTGCAGAATCCACCGAAGCTGCGAGGTGGACGCAGTGCCCTGCCGCGATGGCCGCTTTGGCCGCGAAGCTAATCAGCTCAGCCCGCTTTTTTCTTGTTCCGCCCTTGAGCAACAGGATGCGGGAAAATCTGTCGGCATCGCAAAGTAAATTTAACCGTGAAATAAATCCAAGCGGTGTGTTTGCGCTCAAATAGAAGCGCGTCAGATATGTTTTTATCACTAAAAGACCTCCTCACAGCTATCTTTTACATGGTATTCCGGCGACAAAACAATTGATACTAAATCGCTGAAAAATCCACATAAACGCATTGAAGAAAGGCCCTTCATTAAAAACATACCCAAAAGATAAATGCTAAATCAAGTTCTTGAGCCGAGGGTAGGCGTTAAGGGCATTTTGATAGAATACCCTTTCCCATTCGCTTTGTGGCACAAACGACTGAATTAACGCAATATAGTCGTGCAGGCTTACCAGCGGCCAATCTGAGCCGTAAAGCACGTGATCCCAGCGGTCAAGATAGCAAAGCCAGGATTCAAGTTGGTCCACATAGCCTTTATAGCGCTTTCTAAACGCAGATGCATTGGGAATGCCTACCGCAAGACCCGAAAGCTCAATATAGACATTCGGATTTTTTTTAGCTACCTCGGCAGCGTCGAGCAACCATGGATTGCCAAAATGGCATAGCACAAGGCGCAGCTGCGGATAGCGCACCGCCACTTCGTCCACCGTCAGCGGATGAGAAAATTTTAGTCGGCCGGCAGGGTTGGCCGTGTCCCCGGTGTGAAAAGCCACCGTCAGGTCATGTTCGACCGCCAGTTCATACACCGGTTGATAAACGCTATCATCGGCGTAAAACGGACGGTACCCGAGATACATTTTAAAGCCAACACAGCTTTTGCAGGCAATCGCTTCCCGATAGGCAGCCAGCGTCTTTTCAAGGTTCTCTTTGCGCAGTCCTTCGGGGTCGACCCCGATGCAAAATCCAACTGAAGGCGGATATTGATAGGCCTTCACGTCCGCAGACCCCCCAAGGTCAAAAAGCCCGGGGCGGCAGGGATCATCCTCTAACAGGCCGGTGCCCATGACTACGCAGCCGGCAATTTGTTCTTCTTTAAAGCACGTCATCAGATGAGAAAAATCGTTCTTATGGCCGTTTTCACGGCAAAGGGCATCAAAACCCTCGGCTTTCTTCATATGCAAATGCGCGTCTATTATTTTCATGCCTAGCGCCTCCGTAGAATTGATAAAACAATATAATACAGAATAGCACGACGGCGCTTAAAATAAAATAGCAGCAACCCGCTTTACAGTAAAATACATTTAGAGTACAATAACCATATTATTCTAGAAAAGGACTGTGCTTGGATGTCTAAATGTTATTCTCTGGGTCTTCGCCTGCGTGGGATGGTTATTTTTCGTAAGCTTTTAGAGGATGAGGTTCTTCTGAATCTGACGCAGCTGCTCGAATTGGACAGCCCAAACGACGGCATCTCTCGCTATGCGCTTTTTGCAGCGGCGCTGTATGAAAAAGGAGACAATTTGTCGGACTATATCCTGAGCATGGTGCTACGGGATGAAAACCTCTATATGCTACGCGTTGCTCAAAAAAAGCCGATCTCTGCGATGATTCAGGAATGCATGGAGCAGGAACTATTACTGCTGGAGGAGATCAGCCGGCTATCGCCTCAGATGCTGCGCGAAGCGTTGGGCTACGATGGATTTCTGCCATCTTATTATTGCTCCGAGCATGATTTCATGGCAGCCTATGCCGAGCGCGCGGCACAGATAAGCCGCTATGGCTATGGTGTCTTTGCAGGTAACCGGGCGTTTATTATAGAAAATCACACGCTGGCACCTGTGCGCAACCCGGACCCCGTCACGCTGGACCGCCTGCCCGGTTATCAGCGGGAGCGTCAGCTGGTGGTAAACAACACGCTGGCTCTCATTGAGGGGCGTCCGGCCGCAAACGTGCTGCTTTACGGCGACAGCGGAACTGGAAAATCTTCAACCGTCAAAGCTATTGTAAACGAGTATGCGCATCGCGGACTTAGGTTGATTGAGCTTAAAAAGAATCAGCTTACTGAAATATCTGCTCTGCTCGATCGGCTTTCCACTAATCCGTTGAGTTTTATTCTGTTTATTGATGATCTGTCGTTTACAAAGGATGATGACAATTTTGCGGCGTTAAAGGCTATTTTAGAGGGCTCAATCTCCTATAAAAATGACAATGTGGTGGTTTATGCCACCAGCAACCGTCGGCACTTGGTCAAAGAAAACTTTTCTGATCGCGAGGGCGACGAAATACACCTTGGCGATACCATTGCCGAGCTGACGTCCCTTTCTGACCGGTTTGGTCTTACCGTGACCTTTGAGAGGCCCGGCAAGCGGCAATACCTCGAAATTGTGCTCCGTCTTGCGCAGATCAATGGTATTACCCAGTCGGAGGAGGCACTGATTGCGCATGCCGAAACATTTGCATTGCGCCGGGCCGGGCGGTCTCCGCGTGTGGCTAAGCAGTTTATCGAATCGCTCTTGGCCGACCAAACGTGACCCTGCCCCTGCAAATGCAGGTCGCTATAGCGTTATTTCACTTAAAATAAAATCCAGCAGCACCAACCCTGACGGCTAGATGCATTCTGTGAAAGGGGCTCGCGCGTTTGCCAAGCCCAATGGAGTTTAATCGCTTGACAGCTGGAAGCGTGGGCGTTAATATATGGAATTGTTTGTCAAAGTTTTACATATAAAAGAACATTCTGACACAAATTGCGCTCATAATAAAACCAGTCAGATCGGCAATTACAGAGGCGGACACCGTATGGCGAATACGGCGAATGGAAGTGGCGCCGTAATAAACGGCAATTGTGTAAAAAGTCGTTTCGGTAGAACCCTCCATTACGCTGGCAATCCGGCCGATAAAGCTATCGGGACCAAAGCGAACCAGCAGATCGTTGAAGATTACCATTGCGCCACTGCCAGAAATAGGACGCAGCAACGCCAGCGGGACCACCTCGGCCGGGATGCCGACCAATTTGGTGATGGGGGCGAGCGAGTGGGTTAAAAGATCCAGCGCGCCAGAGGCCTTAAATACCCCTACCGCGGTTATAAGCGCCACCAGCGCGGGGATAATTTTAAACGCAATACCAATGCCGCTGCGCGCCCCGCTTAAAAACGAATCAAACACATTGATGCCGCTGACCCAGCCCCAGAGTATAATAAGGCCGACGACGGTCGGAATTGCCCAGCTGCTCACCGTAATCATGAGTGCTTTCTCCTATTGGACAGCAGTTTGGCTGCAGCAATGCCTGACAGCACCGAAACGGTGGAGGCGACCCAGACGGCCGGTAGAATATCCAGCGGCGTATTGCTGCCTGCTGCCGACCGCAGCATAGCGGTGGTGGTGGGTAACAGCTGCAACGATGCCGTGTTCATCGCCACAAAAAGCACCATGTTGTCGGTGGCTGTGCCGTTAGCCTGCTCCTCTTCTTCCATAGCCTTCATGGCGGAGATACCCAGCGGTGTGGCGGCATTGCCCAACCCGAGAAGGTTCGCCACTATGTTCATCGAAATGGCTCGCATTGCCTTGCCCTGTGGGCGTAGCCCTTTAAACAGCCGGCAGGTTACCGGAGAGGCGAAATGAGCCAAGGCATTGGTCAGTTTAGAGTCCTCTGCGATGCGCATGATACCGCCCCAGAGGCAGAAATTCCCTGCAAGAGACAGTATCAGTTCAATGGCGCGGCCGCTTTCTTTGAGCATAGCGTCGGACACTTGTGGCATTCTGCCTGTGAGTGCGCCAAACACAATTCCCCCCAGTATCATTACACAAAAAATGGCAGTCATCATATGCGTCACCCCTATGAATAAGCGTATGAGCGACACGAAATTTTCATCACCTAACTTTAAGATAAGTAAGAAGA
>DATMYZ010000075.1:0-3114 GCA_035560675.1 Clostridia bacterium | reverse complement strand
CTTTATTTTAATTTGGATATGCTCTAGGCTATTCCGACATTGGCCAATGCAATGATGTTTATGACGGTTGAATATGTTATAATGATCGTACAATATGCAAAAAACAGATCCATATTAAGGTGAACGCCAATGAGACAAATTGTTGAACACCCCCTGACGCCTATTTATAACGCTAATTCCAGAATTCTAATTCTTGGGACGATGCCCTCCCCGATGTCGAGACAGCGGGCCTTTTATTATGCGCACCCGCAGAACCGATTTTGGACTATTTTGTGCACGTTGTTGGAATATCCCTTTATAGCAGATAATGACGGTCGGCGCTGCCTGTGCCTTGCACACGGCATTGCCCTTTGGGACGTAGTACAATGCTGCACCATAGAAGGTGCCAGCGATGCCAGCATTCGGGACGCCGTTCCAAACAATATTGCCCGGATATTGTCAGAAGCCAACATCCGAGCAATATTCACCACTGGAAAGACAGCGGGCAATCTTTATCATCGCTTGTGCGAGAGCAACACCGGCAAGACCGCCTTCGTGCTACCATCACCCAGTGCAGCCAATGCCGCCATGCGCTTGGAAACACTGGTCGAACGCTATCGCATCATTTTGCCCTATCTTAAGGAGGGCCGTACCTGTATTTGAGAAAGCACCTCGCCGATAGGCGCACAGAGCACCAACTCGGCGGCGCTGTCAAGGCGAGTGGCGTCTCGGTTAATCAGCACAATTTTACCGCAAACAGAATTGAGCAGCCCCGCCGCCGGATAAACCGCCAGACTTGTTCCGCCAACAATAACCATCCCAGCTGTCCGCAGTTCACACACCGCACGCTCGACGGTATCGCCGTCCAGCGCTTCTTCGTACAGCACAACGTCTGGCTTTATCACGCCGCCACAGTCACAGCGCGGCACGCCGGGGCCGTACATGGCATCTATGGCATATGCCTTGTCACAGATCGTGCAGTGGTTGCGCAGCATTGAACCGTGCAGCTCCAGCACGTTTTTACTGCCGGCTAGCTGGTGCAACCCGTCGATGTTCTGGGTAATCACAGCTGAGAGCTTTTCGGCGGCTTCAAGCTCGGCCAGCTTTTTATGTGCTGCGTTTGGCACAATGCCGCTGTACAGCATTTTGGTCTGATAAAACCTGTAAAACTCTTCGGTGTGACGCATAAAAAAGCTGTGGCTTAAAATGGTCTCGGGCGGGTAGTCAAACTGCTGATTATATAGTCCGTCCACACTGCGAAAATCTGGAATGCCGCTCTCGGTCGATACTCCAGCGCCACCAAAAAAGACGATATGGTCGTTCTCGTCAATTAATTTTTGCAGTTTTTTAATACCTTGCATGCGAATTATTCCTCCCCGATATAGATAAAACGCGGCTGCGTTTTGCCGTCGCGGACGATTGTTTCGTGCCACATAGCGGCCGGACGCACCCAGATTCCGCCTTCGCGGTACAGTGCCTGATACACCACATAGGGCTCCAGCGTTTCGCTGTGAATAGCGGTGTAAAGCACGCGGTATTCCTGGCCTTTAAAATGCCGGTAGCGCCCGGTGCGAATAATTTGTTCCATTTCGCTTCTCCCTCTTTGTATTTTTTATTTAACTATAGCACAAACCCCATTTTGCGCAAGGGCTGGCAGCCGCCCCTGCATTGTGCTATACTGAAGTATATGAATTCACCTTGGAAACCGGAGTGACCTTAAAATGCCTGTAAAAAGACTGTTTCGCGAAAGTCCTTACCAAACTGAATTTTTGGCAACCGTGCTCTCCTGCACGCCGCAGGGGTCGCACTTTGCAGTGGAACTGGATGCCACCTGCTTTTACCCTGAGGGCGGTGGGCAGCCTGCCGACACCGGGACGTTGGGGAACGCCAAGGTGCTCGACGTTCACGAAAAGGACGAATCTATTGTGCACACCATTGACACACAACTGGGTATCGGTGAAACAGTAACCGGCAGAATAGACTGGTTGCGCCGCTTTTCGCTGATGCAACATCACACCGGTGAGCACATCGTTTCCGGCATTGTTCACAAGCTATTTAAGCTAGATAATGTCGGCTTTCACATGGGTAGCGCGATGGTTACCGTTGATTTTAACGGCGAACTGTCCGCTGAGCAACTGGCCACCGTCGAGTTAAACGCCAACCAAATGGTATTTGCCAATATCCCCGTGCAAGAAAGCTATCCCTCGGCCGAGATGCTGTCGGAGCTGCCCTACCGCAGCAAAAAGGCTCTCGCAGGCGAGGTGCGAATCATCACCATTCCAAATACCGACTGCTGCGCCTGCTGCGGCACCCATGTTGCTAAAACCGGAGAAATCGGGTTGATTAAGCTGCTTTCTCCCCAGCGCTATAAGGGCGGCACCCGTGTGGGCCTGTTGTGCGGCGAAAAGGCTCTGGCCGATTACCGTCAGAAAGATGCTTCAGTTGCAGACATTTCGCATCTGCTTTCGGCCAAGCCGGCAGAGATTGCCGAGGCGGTACAACGGGTTCTGAGCGAAGTCGACACTCTGCGTGCAGCACTGACCGCAGCAAAGGACAAGCTGTTCGCTAGCCGTCTGGAATCGGTTGACCAGGGCGACGGTTTTCTGTGCCTGTTTGAAGATAATCTTAGCCCTAATGAGCTGCGCCGCTTTTGCACTCAATTAATAGAACACCGCGCAGGACCCTGCCTGTTGCTGTGCGGCGACGATAAAGACGGCTATTGCTACGCGCTGGGCACGCTAGAAGGCGACGCACGCATGCTTTCAAAAGATCTGCATCAGGTGCTGGGCGGCAAGGGCGGCGGCAGCGCACAATTGGTTCAGGGCACCCTGCCAGCTGTGCATGCAAGCATCATGGCCTATGCCGTCAAAAAATAGTTATTATCAGTTGGTCTGTAAGCGTTGTGCGGTGCCAAATCGGATTTTGCTTTGAGTCCTTTGATTTTGTCAGTAACAACACGCGGCATTTTGTGTACTTTATTAAGTCCGACCGCAAAGCGCCGTACCAGAAAAGGTTTTTGCATCGTATTGTAAAATTTTACTTCGTCGCTATCTCCAAAGCGGCCTCACTTTTTTGTCTTTTTTCCATCAAAGACACTATTTTTTACAAAATGCTAACTTTTCATCAGTAAACAGG
>DATMYZ010000074.1:0-5645 GCA_035560675.1 Clostridia bacterium | reverse complement strand
TCTCTATACTGTGTATTCGAGGTGCACCATGAACAAAATTATAACGAAGTGGTATAAGGCACGAAATCCGTCTTGGCATAATAACCCCCATCTTATTTGTTTGGGCGGAATTGTTGCTCTTTCATTTTTTATGAACTTTTATCTGATCGGCAACACTGGATTTGGTAACGCATACTATGCTGCCGCTATCCGTAGCATGACGCAAAGTTTTCATAACTTTTTCTTTGTCTCATTTGATCCCGCGGGTGTTGTTTCGGTTGATAAACCGCCTGTGGGAATGTGGGTACAGGCAATCTTCGCACTGATATTTGGGTATCATGGCTGGGCTATGCTGCTTCCGCAGGCACTGGCGGGCGCGGGCTCCAGCCTGTTGATGTATATTCTGACGACAAAGTATTTCGGCCGTCTGGCAGGACTTGTAGCGGCTCTTGCGTTTGCGCTTACTCCGGCCGCGGTTGTTGCGTCGCGCAATAACACCATGGACATGCAGCTGGTATTTGTGCTGCTGGCTGCAACATGGTACTTGTTTAAAGCTATCGAAAAAGAAAAGTGGCGCTTTCTATTTGCTGCCGCGGTGCTGATTGGGGTTGGCTTTAACGTCAAGATGCTCCAAGCGTATTTGATTTTACCTGCTGCAGCAGTGACATACCTGATTTTTTCGCAGGAGAAAATCAGCCGACGGATTATTGGTAGCATTATTAGCCTTGTCATCGTTTTAGCTGTTTCATTGTCATGGGTGCTTGCCGTTGATTTTACCCCAGCGGAGAATCGCCCGTATGTTGGCAGTTCCACCGACAACACCGTGATGGAACTTATTATCGGACACAATGGTTTAGAGCGTCTGTATGGACGGGGGGGGAGTAATTCCCGTGCGAACAGCAGCCGAACAAGAGTTACTCCGGATGACGGTCAGTTATCTGACGGCAACACAAAGAAAACTCGCATTGACGATACGAATGGCGGTCAGAGCAGCAAAAATATCAATGTTTCGAAAAATAAAAGTATGCCCCAAACCCGTGGTGGCAGCAACCTTGGCGCAAATACAGCTGGCGGACGCAACAATGGCACCGCGAGCGCGCGCAGCGGCGGTGGTGGTGCGGGTAATAACATTGGTACGGCGGGGCCGCTGCGGCTTTGGAGCAGCAACCTGTATGGGCAGATTTCGTGGCTGCTTGTGTTTGCCATGATTGGAATTCTAGCTTGCATCCGCAAATTTAATATCCGGCGGCTAACCGTGCGGCAGGGTGTCTGGTTCTATTGGGTTGTCTGGCTGGCGACAACAAGCGGATTTTTCTCTTTCGCAGGATATTTTCACCGCTATTACCTGTGTATGATTGCGCCGGGGCTTGCCGCGCTTGTCGGAATCGGCTTCTCAGCGATGGTCCGTGCATACCGCACGCGGGATAATTGGAGGCAGTGGTTGTTGCCCTTGTCGTTAATTGCAACAGTGACTATTGCAGCTATAAGAGTGTGGGATTACCCGGAGGTGCGCGGCTGGCTTGTGCCAACCATTCTCATCTTCGCGGCCGCATCACTTTTTCTAATGGCGCAGGCACGAGCCCAGTCGCAAAGACACCTGGTGCTTGCAGGTGCCGCTGGCATGGCTGCTGTATCTATACTGGTGGGGCCTGCCTACTGGTCTTTGACGGCAACTTTATATGTGCCAGAAAATATTACGATGCCCTACGCGGGGCCAGAACTTGCTTCCGGAACGGTGACGCCGGGTATGACGCCTAATCAAACAGCATTCGACGGTGCAGATGGCGCGACGTTGTCACTTGAAAAATATCTTGTTGCGAACTATTCTCAGGGCACCTATCTTGTCGTCGCCCAACGTGCAAACGATGTGGCCGACTTTATTGTTGATACCGGCCTGCCAGCAGTGGCATACGGCGGATTTCTTGGCAGTGACAATGCAGTGCCGCTTGATCGTTTTAAGACGCTTGTGACGTCAGGGAAGATCACATACTTTCTGGCATCTTCGCGTAGCGGCGGTTCCGGCTCCGAACTGAGTACCTATGTTAAAGAAAACGCCACGCTTGTCGATGCATCAGCATATGGGGGCTCTGGCAATTCTCAGCTCTATGTTTTTGACCAGAATGTAGCTGATTATTTAAAATAAAAGTTAAGCAAGCTCTATTAGGTTAAGACATGATGTTCTAATGTGCAAGGCACGGAACATCATGTCTTTTCTAGGGGTTGCGGCTCGTGCCGACGCCGCTGGAAAAGGATTTGCGGTGGTGGCTGACGAGGTTGGCCGCCTTGCCTCCGGATCTGCGGAGGCTGCAAAACAGACGGCGGTGCCTATCCGAAACTCAGTGGAAAGTGTCACTAAAGGCGCATACGGCACAAAAGGCGCGGATTTTAAAAAATGCAGGAATAAATATGTTAAAGATTACGCAAAGCCTTGAAAAAACTGAACAGGCGTCGGCAGAGCAGGGCGATGTCATTGAGTAGATTCAACTTGGGCTATCTCAGGTTACAGCTGTCGTTCAAAGCAACGTAGCCACCGCCGAAGAGAATTCCGCCAACAGCGAAGAAATGTCCGCACAGGCCGCCCCATCGCAGTTTGACTTTTTGCGTATCCAACTTGAATTTGCCAACCTTGGCTCGCAATGTAGCGGCTATTGTAATGGCTAGAAGTGTCTATAGATTCTGGCATAAAAATAATGATGATTGATGAAAAACATCAACCATCATTATTCGTGCCCCTTATTCGTCAGATGGGGCTACTAGCTGCATCAAGTTATAACCGAACAACTAAATCAGCGCTTATTTTGCAGCGTTAGTACCCGCCGTGCGGCCGAATACAAAGATATCGGCAATGGCGTTGCCGCCCAGTCGGTTACCTGCGTGTATGCCGCCCGTTATTTCGCCCGCGGCATACAGCCCGGGAATGGGTGTGCCGGAAGCGTTAAGCACCTGTGCCTCGGTGTTGATTTGCAATCCGCCCATCGTATGGTGAACAGCAGGCTTTGCCGGGCAGGCATAGAATGGCGCGGTCTCAACCTTCATTTGGAACATTTTTTTGCCAAAATCAGGATCAGCATTATTGTCAACATAGGTGTTGTAGGTTTTAATAGTTTCGACAAAGGCGGCAGGGTCGCAGCCGATTTTCTCGGCCAGTGCCTCGAGCGTGTCGGCTTTGTAGATCAAACCTTTTTCCACCATAGCGTCAATTTGCTCCTGTGTGGCTCGATTTTGCACCGTCTTGGCCATTTCCTGGTCGTCGATGGCATAAAACATACCGTCGGTCTGCTTAAGCGCCGCAAAGGTCAACGTGTCGCGTGCGGCAGTCTCGTCAACAAACCGATTGCCCTGCTTATTGACAAAGAGGTAGTTTTGGGGGGCCACAAGCAGCGCGTCAGCCAGCGCGCCAGAGAAGGCGTTGGCGGTGGGCATCATCTGGGTTAGGCCCATATCAACGAGGTTTGCCCCCGCCTGCAAGCCAAGCGCAATGCCGTCGCCCGTCGCGGATGCCACACAGGTGGTTTTGATGGCGTCTGGGATGGTGGGCCAATAAATGTTATATTCGCGTACCATATCTGAGTTGGCGCCAAATCCGCCGGTTGCAACAATGACACCCTTATTGGCAGTAAGCGTAACAGGAGTACCATCGGTTTTAATAGCCTTAACGCCTGTGACGCGGCCGTCGGTGATGATTAGTTCTTCGGCCTTCGTTTCAAGCATTACTTCGCCGGCATTTTTTTCGACAAACTTGGTTGAGTAATCAAATACATCGGTCTTTTTTGCAAAGTTGTGTCCGCGCAACCAGAGAGAGCCAACGGGGGAAGAAAGCTTATCAGCCTTGGTAATGCCCGTTGTTTCGGCAAACCATTGGTAGGTGTCTAGACTTTCGCTGCACAGCTTGGTGATCATATCATAGCTGCCTTCAACCGTATTACCCTTGGCATCGGTGCGTTTGCCGCCCGTATAGGTCTGAATGGTGTGCCACTCCACCGTATCGAACATTTTGCTGGTGTCGCCCGCAAGATAGGTCTTAATCTGCTCTTTGAGTGTCTTGAGAATGGGCGTAAAGTCGCCGAATTCTGCCTCATTGTAGTCGAGCACCGCCTTGAGTGTTTCGACCTGCCCCGGAATGGCGTCCATTTTGCTTTGCATCTCAGGGTCAGCTGCGTTCCACGCCAGACCCGAAGCCAGCGTATTGCCCCCGAGAGCTGCCGTCTTTTCAATGATAATGACAGACGCACCTGCCTGTGCCGCTGCTGTCGCAGCTGACATGCCGGCACCGCCGCCGCCGATGATGACAACATCGGCCGTTTTCTCAATCAAGTTACCCGCCTTGGCTGTCACAGCCTTGGCTTTAAGCGCATCAACATTGCCACCTGCTTGCTTGACCGCGTCGGCAACCGCTGCGAGAATAGCGTTACTGGTTACAGTGCAACCAGCGATAGTATCTATGCCCAACGCCTGATTTTCAACAATCGTGACAGGGATTTTTGCAAATGCCGGATCAGAAATGCCCGGTGTTTCTTGCTGGCTTTTGACAGTGATGCCGGTAATGGCATTGCCGTCGAAGGTGACCTCCAGTGCGATATCACCGTTGTTGCCCTTCGCTGTACCGGTGTAGGAGCCGGCCTGATAGGCAAAGGCGGGTGACTCAGGCGCGCCGGATGGTGCTGCTGCCGACTGCGAAGCGGACCCGCAGCCCACCATTGTACCGACCAGTGTCATGCATAGCATGGCTGTAGTAATAGAACGTTTTCTCATATGTAACTCTCCTCCCTTTACCATAAAAGTATAGAGGTTACAACGGTTGTAATGTCAATGTTTACTGATAATGATTTATCAAACAGTGATGGGCAGAAACATGCGGTGATATTTTTTGCGGTCAGCTCCTTCGGTAAAGCAGCCAATTGTTAGCCCCCAGGCATCTCCTGCAGGCACAAACCCCTTTTCCTGCAAAAGTGGTAGCAGGAAATTCAGTTGTGTGGCTTTAATGTGGTCGTCGCCTTTGCTGAAAATGACAGTGCTCGCACACGGTCCTGCCTTGATAACCTGAGCTCCCTCGGTTTGATCCAGACCCATCTGGCACGCTTTCTCAAGTGCTACCACATAACCAAACTGGTGGGTGTCATTGCCCTCTTGAATATCATCCAGCGTAAACCCGGGAGAAATACATACCACCGGCATACAGTCTAGCCAGTTGCGGTACCGGTGCCGATCACAAACCTTAAACTCATGGTTATGCTGACTAACTATTCGCAGCATGTCCGGTATGTCGCGCACAGAAAAAGATTCCACTGCTTCCTCGGCTGTTTCTATTTCCCGAACCGATTCAAGCATAGCGGCTTGTACTTCCTGCTGCCAGCGCAGCTCTTGTTCCATTTGAGCAAGGCGTTTGTGATATAGCTGCAAAGTATGGCCCCGCGAGGTGCTGGTTAAAAGCTGTTCAGCATCTTCAAGTAAAAAGCCCATGGCGCGCCAGCGGCGCACACCTGTCAGTTTTTTGATGGTGTCAAGGTCATAATAGCGGTATCCGTTGGCGTGGCGCTGCGGCGTAATAATCCCCATCCGCTCATAATGACGAAGCAGTTCGGATGATATCCCAAGAATTTTTGCCGTTTCCCCAATGGTATAGCGCATTCTTATTTTCCTTCCGTTGGCGTAAACCGGATTTAAAT
>DATMYZ010000073.1:0-5732 GCA_035560675.1 Clostridia bacterium | reverse complement strand
CCTACTATATTGTCAGGGGCGACACCATGGCGGAGGCGGAAGCAATTTGTGAGGCGCTGACAAATGCCGTTCACAAACTGCTCGGATATTGAAAATTTACGTTAAAATAATTGAAAAAATAGCTTGCAATTGGACAAACGGTATGTTACTATAATATACGCATTTGTAACAGGTTTTTTGAAAGAGGTGACTATAGTGAAAGAGGGAATTCATCCTCATTACGAAGCGACAACCATTCGTTGCGCATGTGGCGAGGTCATCGAGACTGGCTCGACCAAAAAGGATATCAGAGTGGAAATCTGCTCGAAATGTCATCCTTTCTTTACCGGCAAGCAGAAGCTGGTAGACGCCGGCGGACGTGTTGACCGCTTTAACAAGCGTTTCGGTCGCGATAAGTAATTTTAAGCAGACAATAAGGGCGATGCGCACGCATCGCCCTTATTCGGTATCCGCCTTGTTTATTTTTAAGGGGGTGGAATAAAAATGACGCCATATAACACTGTTGTGACAGAGGCAGAGGACGCGTTTGTCGAAAAGCGCTCGCGCTTTATTTGTGCCATTGCGCCGGTGCAAACGTCCGAGCAGGCGCTGGCGTTTATTGCTAGCCGAAAAGAACAGCACTATGACGCGCGTCACACCGTATTTGCCTACATATTGCGCGAGGGCAACGTCCAGCGCTATTCCGACGACGGTGAACCACAGGGCACGGGCGGGCAGCCGGTGCTTGAGGTGATTCGCCGCTCCAATCTTACTGATGTCTGCGTAGCGGTTACGCGGTATTTCGGGGGCATTCTGCTTGGGGCAGGCGGGTTGACCCGCGCCTACTCCAACGGAGCGGTTCTGGCTATCGCAGCGGCTGAGCAGGTCACCATGTGCCCATGTGCCGACTGCCGTTTGGTCATGGACTACAGTCAGTACGGCATTGTGGGGCGTCTGCTGACCGAGTATGGCATTCAGCAGATGAACAGCGACTTTGGAGAACGGGTGGCATTGACTATTCGGCTAAAGTGTGACGCGGTTGCAGTATTTGAAAAGGTGCTCACTGAAGCGACAAGCGCTACGGTCAGACTTGAAACGCTTGGCGAGTTGTTTTCATCCATGCCGGTGCATCACGTTGACGCCAGAGAATAGATATCGTTACGCATAAATGATGTCCTGCGGCACTTTTGTCGTCTGAGTGCATTACGCCTTTTGCTTTTTCATTTTTACTGAGTAAAATCCCCCTTATCGATGTGGCACCCCAATTGGCAGAGCAAATGGCGCGAAATTGGTCGAAACTGCATGAAATCACAAATTTGCAAGAAATCTTACGCATTGAGCAGGAATTATTTTGTTTTGCTGGTATAATATTAATATGACGCTTAAAAAAGCGGAGGAACCAGGCACATGACCATTAGAGAAAAGACTGAAGCAATTGAAAAAGAAACGCTCTCGCCGCTTGCCACGCTATCAAGCGAGGCGGTGCGTGAGCACCCGATGGAGCAGTGCGCCATACGCACAGCGTTCGGGCGTGACCGTGACCGCATTCTACACAGTAAGGCGTTCCGGCGGTTAAAGCATAAAACACAGGTGTTCCTCTCGCCTGAGGGGGATCACTACCGCACCCGATTGACCCATACGCTGGAGGTGTCGCAAATTGCGCGTACCGTCGCGCGGGCGCTGCGCCTCAACGAAGACCTCACCGAGGCGATTGCATTAGGGCATGACCTGGGGCATACTCCCTATGGCCACGCCGGGGAATATGCGCTTAACGAGTGCTGCCCGCACGGATTTCGCCATGCTGAGCAGAGCGTGCGGGTGGTGCGCCTTCTGGAAAACGATGGCAAGGGCTTGAACCTGACCACCGACGTTCTGGACGGCATCGCCTGTCACACCGGCGGGACAGACGCAAAAACGCTCGAAGGGCGGGTGGTACGCTATGCCGATAAAATCGCCTATATGAACCATGATTTTGAAGATGCCGCCCGCGCCGGAATAATCGGAGAAAACGACATTCCTTGGCAGGTCAAATACGCGATCGGGCGCAGCAAATCGGAGCGTATCAACAGCTTTGTGCAGTCACTGGTCGATAACAGTGGTGAGGATATCCGCATGGCCCCTTCGGTACAGCAGGCTTTTAACACACTGCGTTCCTTTATGTTTGAAGCGGTTTATAAAAATCCGTTGGCCAAGGGCGAAGAGACCAAGGCCATCGCCATGTTGCAGGGACTTTATAAGCATTTTGTGGCGCATTCAGAGCAGCTGCCCCCTGAATACCGAGCCATGCTCGAAGCGACTGACGTGGACCGAGTCGTGTGCGATTACATATCCGGCATGAGCGACGGGTATGCTGTGAATAGTTATCAAAGCATTTTTGTGCCCCGTTCCTGGGGGTTTTAAGCGCAATTTATAGGCCAAGGGGGTGTGCGCGATGATTCCGGAAAGCTTTATCGAGGAACTGAAATACCGCTCTGACATAGAGCAAATCGTTTCCCGCTACACCAACCTCAAGCGATCCGGGCGCAACCTCTCGGGGATTTGTCCATTTCATTCCGAAAAAACGCCTTCCTTTGTAGTATACCCTGAAAACAACTCCTTCTACTGCTTTGGCTGTGGTGCGGGTGGCGATGTCGTAACCTTTGTACGCATGGCTGAGCATCTGGAATATATCGAAGCTTTGCGTTTTCTTGCCGACAAAGCGGGCATTAGTTTGCCGGACGAGGTCGAAAACGATGGCACTGCCAGGCTCAAAATGCGCATGCTGGAGCTTAACCGGCAGGCGGCACGATTTTTTAACAACCTGCTCAATTCCGCTGAAGGCAAGCGTGGCATGGATTATTTTCAGGCGCGCGGCCTGTCCCTGAACACCATCCGAAAATTCGGGCTGGGCTACGCGCCCGATTCGTGGGACGCGCTGAAAAATGACCTGCTCAAAAAGGGCTTTACTGAGGCTGAGATGGCCGCTGCAGCCGTCATTCGCAAAAATGATACGGGCGGTAGTTACGACCAGTTCCGAGACCGCGTCATGTTCCCCATCATTGACTTGCGTGGCGGGGTTATCGGCTTTGGCGGGCGGGTTTTAGGCGACGGGCGCCCCAAATATCTCAACAGTTCAGACACGGTCGTTTTTAAGAAGTCTCGCGGACTGTTTGCTATGAATTTTGCCAAGGCCACCAAGCGCCAGCAGTTTATCTTGTGCGAGGGTTATATGGACGCCATCGCCATCCATCAGGCCGGCTTTGACAACGCAGTGGCTACGCTGGGCACTGCGTTAACCCCCGAACAGGCGCGTTTGATTGCGCAATACACGTCCGAGGTGGTCATCTCTTATGATTCTGACGTGGCAGGTCAAAAGGCGACGCAGCGCGCCAGTCAGCTTTTTTCGCAGACCGGAGTGACGGTTCGGGTGCTCTCAATGAGCGGTGCCAAAGATCCGGATGAATATATTAAAAAGTACGGCACGGCGCGCTTCTCGCAACTGATAGAGGGTAGCGCCAACGCCACTGAATATCAGATTATGCGCTTAAAAGACCGTTTTGCGCTGGATACCGACGATGGTAAGGTCGGTTTCTTAAAAGAGTTTTGTGCTTTGATGGCACAACTGCGCAGTGGCATTGAAGCGGACATTTACACCACCCGCATTGCTTCGGAACTGGGTGTTTCGCGTGAGGCCATTGCCCAACAGACCGCTGCCCTTCGAAAAAAAGCGATGCGACAGCAGGAGAAAAAGTATGACGCGAGTCTTAAAATATATGCGCAGGAGCTGCCTAACCAAAAGCACGACCCCCAGCGCGCGGCCAACCTGCGCTATGCACTGGCCGAGGACAAGCTGATTGCGGCACTGATGAAAAATCCAGATTACGCTAAAACTGTCTCCGAAAAGATTGCACCGGCACATTTTGTGACTGATTCCAACCGCGATATTTTTTCGGTACTGATAAATAGACTTTTAGATGGGCGCAATGTCGATATGATGAGCCTTTCGGCCCAGCTTTCAATTGCGCAGATGAACTGGCTGTCGCATCTGCTGGCTACCAATCGTGAGCACGGCTTTACGCTCAACGACACGCTGGACTACATTGAAGTCATCAAAGAAAAACAGCAGCTACGAACCAACGAGCAGGTGGGTTCCATGAATGAGGACGAACTGAAAGCCTTCATCAACGGAATTGTCGCCAAAAAGAACCCCATTAAAAAATAGGAGGACTCACCGTGGCAGGGCAGGAAAAAAACACTGTAAAAGATCTTATAGAACAAGGAAAGGCTAAGGGCAAGCTGACCACCACTGAAATTAACGATGTGCTCGAGGAGCTGGATTTTGACGTTGAACAGGTGGAAAAGCTTTACGAAACGCTCGAAAGCTGCAACGTCGAAATTGTCGAAAACTATGCGCAGATTATAGAAACGGATTTTCCGATGCCTGCCGAAGAAGAGGTGGAGGCCACCCTCGCGGTGGAGGGCATCAACATTGATGACCCAGTCAAGGTGTACCTCAAGGAAATCGGCCGGGTTCCGTTGCTCTCAAGCGACGAAGAGGTCGATCTGGCTGTTCGTATGTCCAGCGGCGACCCGCAGGCGAGAAAACGCTTGTCAGAAGCGAATCTGCGTCTGGTTGTTTCAATCGCTAAGCGCTATGTCGGCCGCGGCATGCAGTTTTTAGATTTGATTCAAGAAGGTAACCTTGGCCTTATTAAGGCCGTTGAAAAGTTTGACCACACCAAGGGTTTTAAGTTCTCAACTTATGCGACTTGGTGGATTCGGCAGGCCATCACCCGTGCTATTGCTGACCAGGCGCGCACCATTCGCATCCCTGTGCACATGGTCGAGACAATTAACAAGGTCAAAAAAGTGTCATCACAGCTGCTGCATAAAAATGGGCACGAGCCAACTGCTGAAGAAATTGCGGAAGAAATCGACATGTCGGTTGACAAGGTTCGCGAGATCATGCGGGTTGCGCAGGAGCCGGTTTCCCTTGAAACGCCTATTGGCGAAGAAGAGGACAGCCACCTCGGCGACTTTATTCCAGATGATGATGCGCCGGCCCCGGCCGATGCCGCTTCGCATATTCTGCTGCGCGAACAGCTTTCTGAGGTGCTGCATTCGTTGACCCCTCGTGAAGAAAAGGTGCTGCGCCTGCGCTTCGGTCTTGAGGATGGTCGCTCAAGAACGCTTGAAGAGGTTGGTAAGGAATTTAACGTCACCCGTGAACGCATTCGCCAGATCGAGGCAAAGGCGCTGCGCAAGCTGCGGCACCCTAGCCGCTCAAAGAAGCTGCGCGACTTCCTCGATTGATCAGTAAGGAGTAGGACATGCATATTACCCTCGAATCAGACTACGCAGTGCGCATAGTCGATTGCCTTTCAACGCAGGAAGCCAGATTAGGTGCAGGCAGCATTGCTGAGCAGACTGGGGTTACGCCGCGGTTTACGCTTAAAATTTTGCACAAGCTGGTCTCCAGCGGGCTTGTCCGGTCGTATAAAGGTGCAAAAGGTGGCTATGAGCTGGCGCGCGCGCCCGGTGAGATTACGTTGCGCGAGGTCATCGAGATTTTTGAAGGGCCGTACACCTTTTCGCGTTGCTTGGACCCCTCACACGTCTGCAAATGCGTTATACCTGTCTGTCGCAGCGGAAGCTGCCGTTTTCAGCGCGCGTATGACGAAATTTCGGAGATGGTGCGCGCCAAACTAAATGAAACAACTTTTGCCGGTTAAAGCCAACTCTACGGGTGTTGGCTTGAGTGGGCTTAGGAACTG
>DATMYZ010000072.1:0-3799 GCA_035560675.1 Clostridia bacterium | reverse complement strand
TCTACGCAATGTATATAAAAATAGATGTAGAACTGACAAAGTGTCCTTATTGCATCTATAGCACTGAAAATCCGCAGGTTTTTATTGAGAAAGCGTAAAAGGTGAGAGTCTAGAAATAATGTCCTGCAAAATTGGCGCTTTAGATAAAAAATAACGGCAAAAATAGCCCCTAAAATGCAATTTTAGCGAAAAATAGCGCAAATTTTAAAACGGGCTTGACAAAGTGACCATATGGCATTATGATCAGAGCCATTAACGATGGCGTTTAAGGATGTGGTGGTTATGTCCGCTCAAACATTCTGTGATGCCGTCGTTTTTATATTAGCAAAGTAAAAGGAGGAGAACGACGACATGAGAGTAATCATTGTTGGCGGTGGCTGGGCCGGTTGTGCAGCGGCGGTTTCAGCAAAGAAAAACGGTGCGGACGTGACGCTGTGTGAGCGCACAGATATGTTGCTTGGAACCGGCCTTGTGGGTGGCATCATGAGAAACAATGGCCGTTTCACAGCAACTGAAGAGGCTATCGCATTAGGCGGCGGCGATATTTTTGATATTGTAGACGCAAATTGCAGGCATAAGAATATTGAATTTCCGGGGCATAAGCATGCAAGCCTTTACGATATTGCCAAGACGCCCATGGCTGTGCAGCGATATCTCGAACAAATCGGAGTCGAAATTTTGTTCCAGTTCAGAGTTGTAAAACTACGAATGGAAGAAGACGCTATAGCGGCTGTACAGGCCGACAACGGCGAGTGGATGGAAGGCGACGTCTTTATCGACACCACTGGTACGGCAGGTCCTATGAACAACTGCACCAAATACGGCAACGGCTGTGCCATGTGCGTACTGCGCTGCCCGAGTTATGGCGGACGTGTCAGCCTTGCAGGGCTGGCGGGTGTACAGGAAATGCAGGGTAAAAAATTGAGCGGCGAAATCGGCGCTATGAGTGGATCGTGTAAGCTGTACAAAGAGTCGCTTTCGCCTGAGATCGTCGCACAGTTGAACCAAACGGGTGTTGCGGTTATTCCGGTGCCAAAGGCGCTGATGGAAAATCATCTGGATATCAAGGCGTGCCAGCAATATGCGCTCAAAGAGTTCATGGAAAATGTAGTGCTGCTGGATACCGGTCATGCCAAACTGATGAGCCCGTACTTTAGCATCGAGCGCCTACACAAGATTCCGGGCTTTGAGAACGCGCGTTACGAGGATCCCTATGCCGGAGGTAAGGGTAACTCGATGCGGTATTTTGCAATGGCGCCCCGTGATAATGCACTAAAGGTAAAAGGGATTGCTAACCTGTATTGCGGTGGAGAAAAGGCTGGGCTTTTAGTGGGGCACACTGAAGCCATTGTTACCGGTACGCTGGCTGGATACAACGCCGTGCGAGCCGCAAAGGGTGAACAGACGCTGGTACTGCCGCGCGAACTGGCAATCGGCGATGCCATCGCCTACGTAGATGAACAGATGCAGACTGAAAAAGGGCTGAGTCTAAAATATACGTTTTCTGGTTCTGTGCTGTTCGAACGTATGAAGAAGCTGGGATTGTACACCACTGACATTTCTGCCATCAAAGATCGGGTGGCGCGTATGGGGCTTAGCGGCACATTGTCTCCGGCAAACTAAAACGTTCCTTAAAGCAATCTTAACTCCACGTCGCAACCATCATTCCATCACTGTATTGCAAAGGTCCTGTCACATGAATCAGCACATAGGGAGGAAGAGAATTATGGGCACTTTGGGCGAACTACATCTCATTTACATCATTATGACGGTCGTTATTATCGCGGCGCTGCTGTTCAAAAAGGAGATTGTGTTGCCCTGCATCATCGGCGTGTTGCTGATGGGCTTTGCAAGCTCCGGCAGTATTATCACAACCATCCAGATCATGTACAACTCGCTAGTTGCTTCAGGCTCTGAATTTCTGGGCATTATCGTGGTCATTGCACTGGTGGTGTCTATGTCCAAGTCGCTTGGTGCCATCGGCGCAGATGAATTGATGATTCGACCCTTCCAAAAGGTTATCAAGTCCCAAAAGGTCGCGTTTTTCGTAATCGGATTTGTTATGCTGATCGCATCCTGGTTCATCTGGCCCTCTCCTGCTGTGGCACTTGTGGGTGCATTACTGCTGCCGGTTGCGCTCAAGGCCGGGTTGCCCGCAATCTGGGCGGCTGTTTCTATGAACATCTTCGGTCATGGCATTGGTCTTTCGAGCGACTACTTTATTCAGGGCGCACCTTCGATTACTGCTAAGGCCGCCGGAATTGACACAACTGCAGTTATGGCGGCAAGCATTCCGCTGTGGCTGGTGATGAGTGTTGTGACAGTCACTGTCGCATTTATTATGTTCCTTAAAGACATAAAAAAGGCCCCTGTCCAGCAGGTAGCCGAACAGGTGGTTGAGGCCAAAGCGGCTGTTGTACCTACAAAATTTGCCTATCTGATTGCGATTATTACGCCACTTGCATTTATTATTGACGTGGCGCTGATGATTGTTTTTAACATCGTGGGCGGCGATGCCACTGCTCTGGTTGGCGGTACCGCAGTTATTGTTATGAGCAT
The DNA here is from genome assembly GCA_035560675.1 of Clostridia bacterium. Lineage (GTDB taxonomy): Bacteria > Bacillota > Clostridia > Oscillospirales > Ruminococcaceae > Yanshouia. The sequence goes on along the minus strand of DATMYZ010000072.1, from coordinate 1,240 downwards.
CATTATTATCGGAAAAGGCCACATACTTGCTTCGCTTGACGAAATTACCGACATGGTTAAGGATGGCTTTATTTTTGCAATTAAAATTTTTGCACCCGTTATCGTGATTGCGGCCTTCTTTTTCTTGGGTAGCGGTGGAATGGCTGCTAAGATTCTGGGCGAAGGCGCGCCGGATATCCTCACCGACCTTGGTATGTACATGGCTAATCTGGTGCCGCTTGCCAAAGCACCTATTGCCATCATGCAGGCGCTGATTGGCGTTATTACCGGACTTGACGGTTCTGGCTTTTCTGGGCTTCCTTTGGTAGGTTCTTTGGCGCATACCTTCTCTTTGGCTTCAGGTTCTAACGTTGCAACGCTTAGTGCGTTGGGTCAGATTATCACCATCTGGACCGGCGGCGGTACGATCATTCCTTGGGGTGTTATTCCGGTAGCGGCTATCTGTAATGTGAAAGCTTCTGATCTTGCACGAAAAAACCTGATTCCTGTGCTGTGTGGTATGGGTGCAACCTTGATTGTGGCGATATTCATGATCTGATGTACGCGACATAGTCAACTTGTTCACACGAAGCGCAGTAGAACGTGGATAGGGAAGAAAGCACACCGTTTTCTTCCCTGTTAGGCTGTCAAAAAAGTCTGTCATAAAACAGCTTTTAGCATCCGTTTAATACAGCGATGTCATAATGATTGTTTGATAATTAATACCTACTGAATAATTGAGATTCCTTAGGGAGACGGCGGCAACAGTGGAACCATGATTGTAGACGCGACCTGCGCACCGTCCAATATCCGGTATCCCCAGGACGCATCCTTGCCCAACGAAGCACGGGAAAACACCGAAAAACTCCTTGACGAGCTGCACAATCCGGCGGATGGCCCCAAGCCCCGCACTTACCGCAAGCAGGCGCACCGTGATTTTCTTCAGTTCAGCCGCAGCCGGAAAAAGTCAGCAAAGAAAGTGCGGAAAGCGGTTGGCGAGTGAACTGCACCCCATTTGTTAGACAGTATGATATACTGAAACAAATGGGGTGTTTTATTATGCCAAGAGGAATACCAAACAAGCGATACACTGGAAAATTTAAACAGATGGTTGCGGAAACCATGCGCAGAGATGGCCTCAGTTATACAGAAACTGAGCATCAATTTGCCATCACAAAAGATCGAGTACGAAAATGGGAACGGATTTATCTTGAACAAGGCGCACAGGGACTTTATGTTGAGAGGCGCGGTGGTGTCATTA
>DATMYZ010000071.1:0-5070 GCA_035560675.1 Clostridia bacterium | reverse complement strand
CCTTTAATATGTACATAAATTATTGCCGTTCTCAAATTATTGGACTTAAGTGACACTCAGCGCGACGCAGACTCCATACCGAAAAAATATTCGAATTCTCTGGCAGCTGTTAACCTGCAAAAAGAATCAGACGCCGCACCTTGATACAGGCGTGGCGTCTGAATTTTTAAAACAACTGCTATAGTCAAACAATTTAATAACCGAAACAGGATTGGCGAGGATACTTTGTGTCTGGCAAGGTGAAGGACACAGATGTGTGCCCCGTCCACCGAGGGCGACAACGCCGCCAGGCGCAAGATAGTCCGTATAGATGATCATATAGTTGTTTAGCTACACAAGCTATGCCCCACCCGATGCCTCTGCTGCGCGGATGGCCGCCAGTATTTCATTGTTGGTCACAGCGCGATTGGGGTTAAAACTGCCATCCTCCAGCGTAAAAACGCCTCGGTCGACCAACGTGTGAATAATGCGAGGTTTTTCGCATGCATCGATATCAGCAATTTCCGAGTTAGCCGTGGGCGGAAAGTCGCCGATGAGAAAGACCGTTTTGGCCAGCTCTTCACGAGTCACCGGGCGATCGGGATAAAAATATTCCAGCCCATCCGAGCCTTTTTCCCAACTAATATAGCCGCCAAACACAGCGGTTTCCACTGCGTCAAAACCATCGTCGTTCCAGTGTACATCCTCAAACAGGCCAAAGGTATGCCCTTTTTGCTCAGTTTCGTAATACTTGGAGGAGGACGGCAGATAAACCGGCAGATGCAGCGCCTTGGTCAAAAGCTTGGCATATTCCAATCGGGTAGCGCTATCGTGGTTTTCGTAAGCTGATACATCATCCATCAGCGTAGGGTAAAGATAGCGCGCAACCTCAGCAACACCCTTCTGGTAACGGAAGGTCGGGGAAGAGATCAGCTTTTCGCTGAGCATATACACACGGTCATTCTTGACGGCCTTAATCGTGTCGAAACCGTCCCGCTCGCCAATTGATATCAGATTACCGCCAGCGTTCATCGCACCGCGCTGCGAGATGTAAACATCAATATTGTCGGCGTTCTCCAGAACCCTTTCAATACCAAACGCCGCAATGGTGCTGCCTTTTTCGACCGGCAGAGCGTCGGCCGCCAGATTGACGCCCCCCGCCAACACAATGGCACGGCCAGGCATGGAATCCGGCGTGACGGTGCGCAGCTCAGTCTCGGTCGATTCTAAAAACACCGTTTGCTTTTCCGCCACCTGCTCCGTGACGGCGGTAATGCCGTCTATAGCGGTGTAAAAGTCCGCTAGCCGCTCGCGCGCGGTTTCTTCGGTGCCGGTAAGCGCCGCCAGGTTGGCGATATAATCGGCAAACCTGCCATAATCATCAGGGTACAACGAGACAACCGGTATGCCGGCACTTTCAATTTGGGCGACATAGTCCGGCACCTTGCGGGTGATAAATGGACGGATCAACACCAGATCGGGTTGTGCGGCAATAATCTGCTCGGGATCGCCCTTATAATCATAGGAAGGCAAAAACGCCGCCTCTGGCGGGTAGATGCTGCCGGTATACACGCCGATGATCTTATCTCCCGCACCTAGCTCATAAAGATTCTCGGTGTGGGCGGAGTACAGCGAAATGATACGGCTACACGGGGCATCAAGCTTAATTTCGCGCCCGTCATCGTCAGTAAACTGTATGACCCCTTCTGTGGCAGCAGAACCCTGTGTGGGCTGTGTGCTTTGGGTTGGTGCGGCGCAGGCAGCAAGCGCCATACAGCACAACAGCGCTAGTGCAACCGCTCCACCATTTTTAATCGCGTTCAGGCTTCTCATCTGTTACTTTCCCAATGCGTCAATAGCATCCTGCGTATGCTCCACGAACATCTTTTGAATGCCAGTGTACTCGCCCAGGCCCTTAATGACGCATTCAACTTCGTAACCCTCACCCTTAAATTTTGTCTTCCAGGAATCCTCCTCGTCGCCCGCCATATCATTATTGGCATGGTCACCCGCGACAATCATCATCGGCAGCAACACAACACGGGTGGCGTCGGTCTTGGCTACCTCGGTCATGACATCCTCTAGCGAGGGTGTGGCCTCCACTGTGCCGATGTGGTAATTCTTTATGTTGCTCATCGCCTTTAAGATGCCGTCGAGCTTGGAATAGGTTGCGTTGGCGGGGTGCTCGGTTCCGTGCCCCATAAACACCACCGCAGTTTTATCTACATTGTATGTGGCGGTTTCGGCGACAAGGATATTCGCCAGCTCGGCATAATCTGCGTCGCTGGTCAGCAGCGGCTTGCCGATGGAGAGCGTGTCAAATTTGTCGGTAAAAGGGGTGACGGCTTCGACCATCTGGTCGTATTCAAAGCCGTTCATGACATGGGTGGGCTGCACCACCAGTGTTTTAACACCGTCGGCCACCAGACGGTTCATCGCCTCCTCAACGTTGTCTATCTGTTCATTGTCGCGGCTTTTGATCTTGTCAATAATTATTTGGCTGGTAAAGGCCCGACGCACCTCAAAGTCTTTGAACGCGTCGGTGATAGCGGCTTCCACCGCACCGATGGTGGCTGCGCGACTCTCGTTGTAGCTGGTGCCAAAGCTGACCACCAGAATGGCTTTTTTACCGGTGTCCGCCGCTGGCGCAGACTCGGATGCGTCAGACTCTGGCGCAGTACTTACAGAAGCCGGTTTGCTTGCGCCGCCACAGGCCGTAACAGTACCCAGCATCAGTATGGCTAAGAGCATTGCACTTAATTTTTTCATTTTCTTTTCCTCTTTTTCCTTATATTGTATCGTAAACGCAGAGTCCCCTGCCGGGAATAATCTCTGCCTTGATACCAAATACAGTTTCTAATAGTGCCTTGGTGAAAACCGTTTTGGGCCTACCGTTTGCAACCAGTCGACCACCGTGAAGCGCGACAATACGATCGCTGCAATTATAAGCGGTAGAAAGGTCGTGGTTGACCGCAATCACGGTCAGCCCTTCCTGAACAAGCGATTTTAATAGCTTGTTCATCTTAATCTTAACTGCCGCATCCAAATCGGACATCGCTTCGTCGAGCAGCAGCAGCCGGGGACGCTGCGCCAGCGCACGCGCCAGCAGCACCCGCTGATATTCGCCGCCGCTTAAATTAGTAATTAACTTATCCGCCAACGACAAAATATCGGTCTGTGACATGACCACTCTGACCTGTTCAAGGCTCTGCTCATCGACGCGCTCAAAGCGTGCACGGTGGGGATACAACCCCAACATCACAAACTCAAAACAGGTAAACGGGAAATGGGCCGGAGTGTTCTGACCGATGACTGCAATACTCTTTGCCCGCTGAGCAGGTGAAAGCCTGACGAGACTTTCGCCCCGGTAAAGCACCTGACCGGTCAATGGTATCAGATAGCCGCACAACAGCTGCATCAGCGTCGATTTTCCGCTGCCGTTTTCGCCTATAATTGACAGATATTCTCCCTCCCAAATCGAAAAGGTCACGTCAGAGAGCACCTGCTGCGCCCCGTAGCAAAACGTTAGATTCTTAGCACAAAGCAGCTCAGCCAAGGCTCGCACCCCCTTGGCGCTTGATGAATATGTAGATAAAAAACGGACCACCTAGCAGCGTAGTGAGCACACCCACCGGAATATCGCCCCGTCCCAACAGGCGAGCAAAGTTGTCGGCCAGACCCAGCAGCAGCGCACCAGAAAGACCGGAAAGCGGCATGAGCAGCCGGTTATCAGCCGAAAGCCAAAACCGCAGCATGTGCGGAACAATCAACCCGACAAATCCGATAATACCGCAAACCGAAACACAGGCGGCGGTCATAAACGCGCCCAGCAGCAGATATAGCAGCCGGGTTCGGCGCACATTGATCCCAAGGCTTAACGCCTGCTTTTCGCCCAGACTCATAATGTTGAGGCGGTCAGCAAAATAAATCGCCACCGCCGCACAGGCCAGTATGACTGGAGCCAGCAGCGCAACATCATCCCAGCTTTTGGCGGAAAGGCTGCCCATGAGCCAGAACACAATGGCGCTAACATTCTCCCCCGCCAAAATTTTAATAAAGCTGATGCCCGAAGAAAACACAGCGCTGACAATCATGCCCGCAATAATCATATTGCCAGTAACAAGCCCGCCACCCTTGCCTGAAAGATAAACCACAATGCGCAGCGTCAACAGTGCAAAGAGAAGCCCCGTCGGAGTCACCGGCAGCAGTATTCCGTAGGCCACGTTCAGCAGCAGCGCCAGACATGCACCAAACGCCGCCCCCGTCGAAACGCCCATCGTGTACGGATCCGCCATTGGGTTTTGCAGAATGGACTGAAAAATAACACCCGACATGCTTAAGGCCACACCGACCAGCATACCGCACAATATACGGGGCAGACGGATGCGCCAGATAACAGCCACAGCATTTTCTTTAATTTCACCCACCCAGCGGGTGTCGCCAGTGATGCGCGATAAAATAATTCTGGCGCCATCACTAGTTGAGATATCCATTGCGCCGGTATTAACCCCAAACAGCAGCAACATCGCTAACGCTATCACCAGAAAGCACGTAAACAACAGCGCTTTTCGACGCTGCCTGCGATAAAGTGCCAGCAATTCGACGGACATGGAACACCTCCAATCATAAAATGCAAAAATAAAAAGCCTGCGACTCCACACGACGCAGGCTCTGATAAAAAGGCAAACCAAACTGCCCCACGCCGGGGCTCTGCCCTGCGGGAAGCGTATGATTTCCGTTTAAACCTTCCGAACGTCCGCAGAACAGTTTAACCATTGCCCACATAACAGGGCAATCAGATCACAGGCAAGTCTTCTGGCTCATGACCCGCCGACAAGCGGCTTTGGCAGACATCTTCCCGACGTTCTCAGTGACCGGGTTTATTAACCCAATCTGCCAATTAAGGTCAAATACAGCAACGGCTTTGCGCGGGATTTGCACCCGCTTCCTTTTTAATCGGGAAAGCGCTTGCGGACGCCAGCCCGAATACCTGTATCTGGAATATAATGCAGCAGTCAGTGTAACACAAAAGTTAAGTAATTGCAACTCTGACCAATCGCGCACATTTGACTTTTAGCGCGGCATAAAGAC
>DATMYZ010000070.1:0-4789 GCA_035560675.1 Clostridia bacterium | reverse complement strand
CATGTAAGCAGGGGGTGGACCGATGGCAGAAAATTCTTCGCCAAAGTCAAAACGAACAAAAGTAATTTATGGGCCTATGGATACCACCTTTTTGGTCATTGTGCTGGTACTGGTTTCGCTGGGTCTGATTATGATGTTTTCGGCCAGCTATGCCAATGCCTTTTACCTGAAAAATAATTCCCTTTTCTATATATCGCGTCAGTTGCCCTTTGCACTGATGGGTGTCACCGGCATGATTATGGCGTCGCACGTTGATTATCGCATCTTTAAGCCGCTTTCGTTGCCACTTTACGGCATTACGATTATATTGCTGGTGATTGCGCTGTTCATGCCACCGCTTAATAACGCGCGGCGATGGATCTTTATCGGCCCGTTTAACTTTCAACCTTCGGAGATTGCCAAGTTTGCGGTAGTCATTCTATTTGCTTCGCTGACCTGCGCCAATTTCGCCCGGATGAAAACCGTTCGGTACGGCATTCTGCCGTTTGTGGCGGCACTGGCCCCAATTGCGTTTCTTATGCTTAAAGAGCCACATTTGTCAGGCACGGTGCTCATTTTATCGCTGGGTATCGTTATGATGTTCATTGGCGGCACCGATGCGCGATGGTTTGTTGCGGGCGCCATTGTGGCGACCGTTGGGATTGCGGCAGTCATCTTTAACCCTGACCTGCTCACCTCGCTGGCGCACTATGCGGGCGACCGCATCACCGTCTGGCTCGACCCGTTTTCAGACCCAAAGGATAAGGGCTTTCAGACGGTGCAGTCGCTGTACGCCATCGCATCTGGTGGGCTGATGGGCACCGGAATCGGCGCATCGCGGCAAAAATACCTTTATCTGCCTGAACCCTACAACGATTTTATTTTTGCCATTGTATGCGAAGAACTCGGCTTTGTTGGCGCGGCGTTGATCATCTGCTTGTTTGCGTTATTGGTTTGGCGCGGATTTGTCATTGCCTCGCGCTGCCCGGACCGGTTCGGTGCACTGGTAGCTGCGGGACTGACCGCACAGGTAGGTATCCAGACACTTCTCAATATAGCGGTGGTCACCAATTCGGTGCCCAACACCGGCATCAGTCTTCCATTTTTCTCATACGGCGGCACCAGCCTTTTGATGCTGCTGGGTGAAATGGGCATTATTCTGTCTATTTCTCGCACGGCCGCGATAGAAAAGGTTTAATTGGATTATACGGCAACATCCCCGACATCACGATGGCCGCCCGGCTTTGGCCCCCGGCGGCGGAAACGGAGCATGCCATGAAAATATTATTTGCCTGCGGCGGTACCGCAGGACATATTAACCCCGCGCTTTCGGTTGCCGATTCGCTGTGTAGCCGCTACCCCGGCACCGAGGTGCTGTTTGCCGGTAACCCCGGCGGCATGGAGGCAAAGCTCATCCCCAAGGCAGGGTACCCCTTTGCGCCGATTGAAATTGCCGGAATCCAACGGCAGCTCTCTGGCGAAAATATCCGGCGCAACATCCGGGCGCTCTACCTGCTGGCAAGAAGCGGCCCGCGCGCGGCTAAAATCATCCGCGACTTTGAACCAGATATCGTTATGGGCACCGGCGGCTATGTCAGTGGGCCGGTTGTGCGCAAGGCGCATCAGATGGGCATTAAAACCATTACACATGAACAAAACGCCTTTCCGGGCGTAACGACCAAGCTCTTGGCGCCGGATGTGGACAGGTTGCTGCTGGCAATGGCGGGCGCTGAAAAGCATTTGCACCTCAAAGACCCGGGCAAGCTCAAGGTTACCGGCAACCCGGTGCGCGAGGCAATTTTTTCAGCCGACCGCGAGCTTTCTCGCATGCGGTTGGGGGTCGAGGACAGAATTTGCATCCTGTCGTTTGGAGGGAGTCTGGGCGCACGCAAAATCAATGAGGCGATTGCCGACGTGATGCACTGGCACCAAAATAGCGGCAAGATCCATCATATTCACGCCACCGGCAGCTACGACCACAAAGATTTTCTAGAAATGCTGAAAAACAAACAGATTTCGCTTGAAGATCATCCCCACCTAGACGTGCGGGAGTACATCGAAAACATGCCAACCTGTCTGGCCGCGGCCGATCTCGTCATCTGCCGCGCGGGAGCAATTACGCTTTCCGAGTTGCAGTGCGCAGGCAGAGCTTCCATTCTGATTCCCTCGCCAAATGTGGCTGAAAACCATCAGTTCCATAATGCGATGGAATTAGTAGAGCACCGCGCCGCCGATATTCTTGAAGAAAAAGACCTCACTGGCGAAAGTCTTATAAATCTACTCAAAAGGCTGACAGACGATAAAAAGAAGTTGGCAGCGCTGGGTCAGGCTGCCTATGACATGGCAATTAAAGACGCAAACGCCCGTATTGTCAAAGAAATATTAAGTCTGGTCAACGAATAGGCTCTGACGCCCTTTTGGCTGCAATTCCCCCCCACTTCACCACCGCACGCCATTTTGCATAGGATGGTTGTGAACAGCAATTCGCCGTTTGCAAAAGGCGGGCTTGAAAGGGAGTAGGGGCAATGGAGAGGCTTTTGATAGAGGGCGGACGCCGCATAAACGGGGAACTTGGAATACATGGGGCGAAAAACGCCGTTTTACCCATTCTGGCAGGTACGCTGCTTTGCAAAGAGACGGTGCTGCACAACTGTCCGTGCCTTTCGGACGTTGAGGCGGCAGAGGCGATTTTAGAAACACTAGGGTGCACGGTCTCCCGGGAGGGAGAAACGCTTGTCATAAACGCAATAAATGTGACCTACTGTGACCCGCCGGAGTATTTGATGCGAGAGATGCGCTCCTCCATTTTATTTTTGGGGGCCATTCTTGCGCGTTGCGGCTGTGCCAGGGTTAGCTTCCCGGGTGGGTGCGAACTGGGTGCGCGCCCGGTGGATATGCACATCGAGGGATTAAAAAAGTTAGGTGCTATCATTGAAGAAGATCACGGCTTTTTTGACTGTCGTGTCATTAGCAGGCTCAAGGGTGCCAAAATTACGCTGCCGTTTCCAAGCGTCGGTGCCACCGAGAACATCATTCTCGCTGCCACTACCGCCGAGGGTACAACGGTGATTCAAAACGCCGCACGCGAGCCGGAAATTCAGGATCTTGCCGATTTTTTAAACGTCTGCGGTGCAAAAATTTTGGTTATGGGCGATTACATTACGATTGACGGCGTTTCGTCGCTGGGCGGCGGTGAGCACAACGTTATCCCGGACCGCATCGAGGCGGCTACCTATCTTTGTGCGGCGGCCATTACCGGCGGAAGCGTTGACTTAAAACGCTGCCGCCCGCAGCAGTTGACCGCAGTGCTGCCGGTGATGGAAGAAATGGGCTGTCGCTTAAAGCTGTTTGAAGATGCAATTACACTGGCAGCACCTGAAAGGCTGCTGGCGGTTCGGCCAATTAAAACTATGCCGTTCCCGGGCTTTCCAACCGATGCGCAGGCACCGATTATGGCGGCTTTGTGCGTTTCAAAAGGTACCAGCATGATTGTAGAAAATATTTTTGAAGCCCGATATAAGCATGCCGGCGAGCTGCTGCGCATGGGCGCGCGTATTGAAACCGAGGGCAGAGTTGCCGTTGTAGAGGGGGTGCCGGCACTGCACAGCGCGGCTGTTAAATGCACCGACCTTCGTGGCGGGGCAGCGCTGGTCATAGCGGCACTGGCAGCCAACGGTGTGAGTGCATTGACCGAGTTGCGACATTTGGATCGCGGCTATGCCGACCTGGAAGCAGGTCTGCGCACTCTTGGCGCAAAAATCACCAGAGAAAGGAACTAAACGCAGTGGGAAGAAAAAGCAGGCAGGATGATAAGCGCATCGCCTATGGCCGCGCGGCACGCAGGCGAAAGCGCAGCAAGAAAAAATATACGCTGTACTATCTGCTTGCGCTGGTTCTGATGCTTAGCGTCGGGGTGGCGCTTTCGCTCACCGTGTTTTTTAAAATCGAAAACATTCAGGTTGTGGGTGACACGCGCTACGCTAAAGACGAGTTGATTGATGTTGCCGGCATCCGGCTTGGAGACAATCTTTTTCGCGTCAGCAAAAAGAGCGCTGCAGAAAAGCTGATTGCCGGCTACCCCTACATAGCGCAGATCAGACTGCAACGGGTGCTACCTAATTCATTGTTGCTGCATGTGACCGAGGCCCAGCCAAAAGCCGCAGTAGAAACAGGACAGGCCTATATGCTTCTTGATGAGCGCGCAAGAGTGCTTGAGACCGATTTGCCAACCTGCCCTGAGGGCTATTTTAGGGTGATTGGGTTTTCCAGCGGTCTTTCACCGGGCGATTATCTGCCCGAGCAGGATGGCGACAGACTTGGCGTTCTGCTAAAAATACAGGACAGCATTGCAGCAAACGGGCTTTCGAAAATAAAACTGATCGATCTTTCTGATACGGCGGATATCTGGTTGCTTTACGATGGCCGAGTGGCCGTTGAGCTGGGAAGCCGGTCGGATATCGATTATAAAATACGCGCCGCAAAAAGTGTTATAGATCTTTCTGTGACCGATAAAACAGTTGGTACGCTGGATGTTTCGACCCGCCCGGCCATGCGCCTTCGCGAGCGCAATATCTACGACGCGGGCATATGGCCCTTCCCCGAATCACTGATTGCCGACTACGAACGGGAAGTACCCAAGAACAACCGCCCAGCCAGCGCTCAGAGCAGTTCAGCGCCTGAAAGCAGCGGTGAGGACACGGCATCTTCGGCTATGCCACAAGCAGCATCGGGTAACTGAAATGGTTATTACAGGTGATAAAAAATGGTAAAATTAATTTGCCAAATCATACAAAATTACCTTGTGTTAGCT
>DATMYZ010000069.1:0-8079 GCA_035560675.1 Clostridia bacterium | reverse complement strand
GACAGGTATAACCTTTCTCAAAGTGAAATTTCAAACAGACTAAAGCCCGTCACACAGCGGGCCGCCCTGTTGGACTCTTTAAGTCCACTGCAAGTTTTGGGCCGCGGCTATTGCATCGCGACAAAGGATGGACGCCCCGTTATATCCGCCGGAAATTTGCGGTCGGGAGATAGCGTCACACTGCGATTGTACAAGGGTAAAGCGACGGCTGTTATTCAAGACACTGTCGCAGAAGGAGAATATCTATGACTTTTGAACAGGCGCTTACTCGTTTGGATGAAATTACTGCACTGCTGTCAAACGGCAGCACCAGTCTTGAGCAATCGCTGGCGCTTTATGCTGAGAGCGCAACGTTAATAAAAAGTTGTACTGAACAGTTAAACGACGCAAAAGCAAAAATAGAAACGCTTTTTCCTGAAAAAGAGGGCCCAAGCGATGCGATTTGACGATGATATTACTTCACTCAGAGCACAGATTGAAAATAATCTGCAATATTATACCGAATATAACGAGGGCATTATGCAGGCCCCCGTGCTGGAGGCTATGCGTTACAGCCTCTTAGGCGGTGGCAAGCGAATCCGTGCTGTACTGGCGATTGAATTCTGTAAAGCCTTTGGCATGCCCGGTGAGCTGGCCATGCCAGCCGCCTGCGCGCTGGAGATGATTCACGCCTACTCTTTGATACACGACGACCTGCCCTGCATGGATGACGACGACATGCGCCGCGGTAAGCCCTCGAACCACAAGCAATTCGGTGAGGATCTGGCAGTACTGGCGGGTGACGGCTTGCTGACGCTTTCGTTTGAGGTAATGTCCAGCGAAGCGACCCAACGTCTGCTTGGGGCCGACTGTGCGCTTGCGCTCGTCCGCACGCTCTCGCAGGCAGCGGGGGAATACGGCATGCTTGGCGGTCAGGTTATCGACGTTCTCAGCGAGGGAAAATCGCTCGCATTATCACAGCACCACAATATGGTAGCGATGAAAACTGGGGCGCTTCTTTGTGCCGCGGTTCACTGTGGTTGTATTGCTGCCGGAGCTTCGGTTATCCAAACAGAGCTGGCGTTGGACTATGCCCAAAAAATAGGGCTTGCTTTTCAAATTACCGACGATATTCTTGATGTAACCGGCGACAGTGCCATACTGGGTAAAAATACCGGCAGTGACGAAAAAGCGAACAAAATAACCTTTGTTTCTCTGCTCGGATTGGAAACGGCACAAAAAAAGGCGGCAGAACTATTTGCAAGCGCCCGGCAGGATCTGATTGAGCTGTTCCCTGAAAATACGTTTTTGCCCGCGTTGACCGATTTGCTGGCGCACCGCAACGCTTAAGGGCATTCTCCGACTAAAAAGGAAGTTATAGACATGCCAATTATTCAGGTTCTTTGCAGCAACCCTCTTGTCAATATCTGCGCGGTGGCATGGTTTGCCGCACAGGTCATTAAAACGCTGCTGCACTGGTTTTCTCATGGTATTTTAAAACTAGAGCGTATGACGGGCTCGGGCGGCATGCCCAGCTCGCATTCTGCGTTGGTGGTGTCGCTTACCATCGGCATGGCACGTGTCGAGGGGTTTGTGTCGCCTGTCTTTGCCTTGACCATCGCTTTTGCAGCGGTGGTGATGTATGACGCAATGGGTGTTCGGCGCGCAGCTGGTGAACAGGCAAAAACGATTAACTGGCTACTGGGCAGCTATAAGGATTTCTGGGATATTTTAAAAGAACATCCGTTATTGGATTTTGACGATGACGAAGAAACCGCGTCGGAGAAGGGTATGACAGAGGAACCCCATCCGGACGATAAGGCTCCCGCGGAAGAGGTTGTGGTCGAACAGGATCGCAAGGCGCTAAAAGAGTATTTGGGTCACACGCCGCTAGAGGTTATCGCGGGTGCACTACTCGGAATACTTGTTGCAATGATATATCCGTTATAATCTATATTTAAGGGGTATGACATGTCTTCTAAACGAATTTTAGATCTGTCCGGCAATCCGCAAGGATTGCGGCAGCTTTCTGCCTTTCAGCTAAAACTGCTCGCCGAAGAAATCAGGGCCGAGTTGGTGAACACGGTATCTTGCACAGGGGGGCATCTGGCCTCTAACCTTGGTGTTGTAGAGCTAACGTTGGCACTGATGTACTGCTTTGATGTTGTCAACGATAAAATTGTATGGGATGTCGGTCATCAGTGCTATACCTATAAGCTGCTGACTGGCCGTCTGGATCGTTTTTCTACGCTGCGGCAGGAAAACGGCATTTCCGGCTTTCCTAAAACCGAGGAGAGCGCTTACGACAGCTTTATCTCCGGGCATGCCAGCACATCGATTGCTGTGGCTTATGGGCTAAAACGCAGCATGACGCTACAAGGCAAAAGCAGCCACGTCGTCGCAGTCATCGGCGACGGTTCTTTAACCGGCGGTATGGCCTACGAAGGCCTAAATAACGTCGGCAAAAGCAAAGAAAACCTCATCATTATTATCAATGACAACGAAATGGCCATCTCGAAAAACGAGGGCGCCGTTGCTAAATATTTGTCGGTCATCCGCTCAAAGCCCGGTTATTTCAAAGCGAAAAAAGTAACCGAGCAGGCGCTGCTGAGTGTGCCGGTGGCAGGCGAAGCGCTGCGTGATCTGGTCGCGGGATCTAAGACCGTTTTAAAACAGGTGATTTATCCAAGTACTTTTTTTGAAGAGCTTGGTTTTACCTATTTTGGTCCAGTGGATGGGCACAATTTGAAAAATCTCTGCGATATTCTGGCGGAAGCCAAAAAAAATGACGGTCCGAGTATCATTCATGTGCAGACAAAGAAGGGCAAGGGTTATGCCTTTGCAGAGCAAAACCCGGGCGCTTATCATGGTGTGTCGCGCTTTGATGTTAAAACCGGTCAGCCGTTAAGTGCATCCGGAGAAAGCTTTTCTTCGGTGTTCGGCAAAGAACTGGTCAGACTGGCGGAAGAAGATGTCCGCATCTGTGCCATTACGGCAGCGATGGAACACGGCACCGGGCTGCAATATTTCGGCAGGAGGTTTAAGAATGTCGGTCGGTATTATGACGTTGGCATCGCTGAGGAATTCGGGGTTACCTTTGCCAGTGCTCTTGGGGCTGGCGGAATGCTTCCTGTGTTTGCTATCTATTCCACCTTTTTGCAGCGAGGCTATGATCAGCTGATTCATGATGCAGCCATAGAAAAGCGGCACGTTGTGCTGGGCGTTGACCGCGCCGGCATTGTCGGCGACGACGGTGAAACGCATCAAGGCATCTTTGACGTGGCCTTTTTATCTACCATTCCAGGGGTGACGGTACTGGCTCCCGCTAACTATGCTGAACTTAAATCCATGCTTAAAAGTGCGCTAAAAGACTATGACGGCCCTGTTGCACTGCGTTACCCTAGAGGGAGTGAGAGCCCCGCGCTGGCGGAATGTCCCGCAACCGGCAAGGCCTTTGACGAATATTCGACCGGGAGCAGCAAACGGGTAATTGTCACTTATGGCAGAACCTTTGCCGCCGCCAAAGAAGCCGCTAAACAGGTTGGGAATACTGCTATTATTAAGCTTAACCGCGTGTTGCCATTGCATGAAGGCGCAGTGGCGGCTGCAGCTAAATATGATCAGGTGTTGTTCGCCGAAGAAGGTATTCGTAGCGGCGGCGTAGGAATGCAGTTTATCGCCGCTCTGGCGCTAAATGGTTACCGCGGCAAAACCGTGCTGCATGCTATTGATGGCTTTGTGCCACAGAGCTCGGTTGAACGTGCGCTGCATACGTTGCGGTTGGATACTGACGGGCTTGCCACATTGCTGCAACAAATGGACAAATGACAGGTGTGTGTTAGAATGAAAAAACGGCTTGATCTGCTTTTGGTTGAACGCGGCCTGGCACCCGATATTGCTGAAGCGCAGGCGCTGATTATGGCGGGCAGGGTGTATGCCTCCGGACAAAAAGCGGATAAATCTGGGGAAGACTATAAGGACACCACTTCGATTGAAATTAGAGGTCATGCGCTACGATATGTCAGCCGCGGCGGACTAAAGCTGGAAAAGGCGCTGGCCACTTTCCCGTTGCGCCTCACAGACTGCATCTGCTGCGATTTTGGAGCCTCAACCGGAGGCTTTACAGACTGCATGCTGCAAAACGACGCTAAGAAGGTTTATGCTTTTGATGTAGGCTACGGTCAGCTGGCTTGGAGTCTGCGTCAGGATCCGCGAGTCATCAACCGAGAGCGCACCAACGTACGCCACCTTACCCATGAAGATGTCTCAGAACTGATTGATTTTATCAGCATTGACGTGTCATTTATCTCATTGGCGCTGGTGCTGCCTGTAGCCTATAAACTTTTAAAGTTTGGCGGATCGGTTATATGCCTGATTAAACCGCAATTTGAGGCCGAGCGCGATCAGGTTGGCAAAAAGGGCGTTGTCAGCGACCAAAACGTTCATTTGGCAGTGATAGAAAAAGTTATGAACTGTGCTAAAACGCTTGATTTTAGTGTAAAGGGCTTATCCTTTTCACCCGTCAAAGGGCCTGAAGGGAACATTGAATACCTGCTGTATCTTGTCAAAGAGATACCGGGCGGGGAACCTGAGGGCGACGCCCTAAAAATTGTGGAGGATGCGCATCAGACACTGAGCGCAACTTGAATCATGATGGAAAAAATCTTGCTTTGCCCAAACTTGAAACTGGCCAACGCGATGCCCTGCACCAAAGAGGCAGTGGACCGCTTGCGGGACTGTGGCCTTGTGCCCATGTTGTCCAAGGAGGACGCCCAGGCCCTTGGTTGTTGTGCCGACATCGCGACAGATGACTTCGACACGTTAATAAACGCGTGCGATGCCGTCATTGCTATCGGCGGCGATGGAACAATATTTCATCAGGCCGGCGTTGCCATGCGCTATGATAAGCCCATTCTGGGCATCAACTCCGGGCGGCTGGGTTTTCTCTCTCAGATGGAATCAGGCGATCTGTCGGCTATTGAAGCGCTTAGAACCGGCGACTATGACATTGAAAATCGCATGGTGCTTCGCATGTCGGTTTTTGGTTGCAATACGCAGCAAGTCACCGGTTATGCCATTAACGATGTGGTGATCTGCCGCACTCAATTTGGGCGCGCCATAGATATTAGCGTGATGTGTGGCGTCGATACAGTGGGCGAATACCGTGCGGACGGCATCATCTTTGCAACCCCGACCGGCTCAACTGCCTATTCACTTTCTGCTGGAGGGCCCATTATCGACCCTTCGGTCGAGACCATCACCATGACGCCTATCTGCCCGCATTCACTTTCGGGCCGAAGCATTGTTTTTTCCTCGGATAAATGTCTGGTTGTTCGCCCTCGCATGCCCGATCCTAACGCCGAGCTATGCGTGATTGTAGACGGTACGGCCGTGGCCGATATAGGCGAGATTGACCACGTTTCGATTGAAAAATCGCGGTATGTTTCACGCTTTATCTGTCTGAAAGACCGCAGTTTTTATCAAACTTTAAACCAAAAGCTAAAACTAAGGGGGTAAACCATATGAAAGCAAGTCGTCATGCTAAAATTCTCGAACTGATCGCAGATGAAGCGATTGACACGCAGGAGGGGTTGCTTGAGCACCTCAAGAGCTGCGGTTTTGACGTGACCCAGGCAACTGTCTCGCGCGATATTCGGGAGCTTGGCATTCATAAAGTGCGTTCCGAAAATGGCAGATACCGTTATGTGTCAATGCGCATCAAGCAAGGCGCAAATATGTCCGGCAAATTTGCCATGATTTTCAGCGAATCGGTCAAATCCATTGATTACGCCCAGAATATCGTGGTCATCAAATGCTTTACAGGTATGGCCAATGCCGCCTGCGCCACTTTTGACGCGGCAGAGTTTGGCGACGTTGTCGGCACGCTGTCGGGCGACGACACCTTTTTTGTTGTGGCGCGTTCCGTAGAGAGTGCTGCGCAGATCACCGAAAGACTTAAAAAGCTGATTAACAAGTAAGGCGGCGGAATAAGATGCTTTCACAGCTTTGGATACAAAACATTGCGGTCATACAAAGCGCCCAGATCGCCTTTGAAGGCGGTCTGAATGTGTTTACCGGCGAAACTGGTGCCGGTAAATCCATCTTGATCGGTGCCATCGGCGCTGTTTTGGGTTCGCGTGCCTCTAAGGAACTGATTCGCACAGGCGAAAAAAAGGCTTCTGTCACGGCTCTGTTTACAAAGCTTTCAGACACGGTCTGCCAAAGCCTTACGGCACTGGGGGTTAACGCGCAAGAAAACGAGCTGCTGATTGAGCGCGAAATTACTGGCGACAGCACCATCTGCCGTGTCAATGGCAAGCTGTCGACTGTTGCTATGCTCAAAAGTATCGGCGCGCTGCTGATTCACACCCATGGACAGCAAGACAGCCAGCTTTTATCGCTGCCGGAGACACATTTGCAATTTGTAGACGGCTATGGGGAATTACAGCCCGTCATTGCAGACTATCGGCGATATTATGGAGAGTTGTGCGCCATCGAAAACAAGCTGTCCGCAATCGAAACCGACGAGGCAGCTAAAACCCGTCAGATGGATCTTTTGAACTATGAAATTAATGAAATTTCTGCCTGCCGATTTATTCACGGCGAAGAAGAAGAACTGCTCGCACGCAGGCGGGTTATCAGAAACGCCGAGCATTTAAGCGATCTTTTGTACCGTTGCCGCCAGAATCTTTCGGGTGCGGAGGAGTTTCAAGGTGCAATCGCACTGTTGTCTGATACCGCTGAAGCGCTAGGGGATGCCGGCAAATACATAGACAGCCTTCATCAAGCAGCACAGGCCATCTCAGGCTTTGAATATGAGCTTGAAGACGTTTCTTCCCAACTGCGCGAACAACTTGACGCGTTGGAATTTGACCCGCAGGAGCTCGACGATATTGAAGAGCGGCTGGACACCATCAGCCGTTTAAAAAAGAAATATGGCGGAAGCATCACTGATATTCTTGCCTATTGTGACAAGGCGCAGCAGCAGCTCGACGAAATTACGCTCTCTGAGCAGACAATTCAAAAGCTGAAACAGGCACTGGAAAAGGCAAAGCAGGCTGCACAATCCGCAGCAAACACGCTGACACAGGCGCGACGCGCCGCCGCCGAAGAACTAATTGCCGCCGTCAAGACAGAACTGCGTGATCTGGACATGCCCTCGGTTCAGATGGACATTGCCATGACACAAAAACGACTTGGCGAAAACGGGGCGGACGAGGCAGAGTTCCTGCTTTCGGTCAACCCGGGCGAGGCGCTAAAGCCGCTTTCAAAAATCGCTTCCGGTGGTGAAATGAGCCGTATTATGCTTGGTATCAAAAACGTGCTTTCGGGCAAAGAGGACATCGGGACGCTGATCTTCGACGAAATTGACACCGGCATCAGTGGGCGCGCCGCACAAAAAGTGGGGGCTAAGCTGCAAGCGGTCGCCAACAGCCGGCAGGTTATCTGCGTTACTCATCTGGCGCAAGTGGCAGCATTTGGCGCACATCATCTTTTGATTGAAAAACAAGTCAGTGAAGGGCGTACCTTTACGCAAATACAAGCACTGGATGAGGATGGCCGCGCGAAAGAGCTGGCCAGAATCATGAATGGCGAACCGATAACAGCGCTGGCACTTGAAAATGCGCGACAGCTGCTTCAAAACAGCCATTGTTCGGAGACATAATGACAGAAATTAGACAAAGGTTGACAAACCCAAACCGTCACGGTATCATAACCACCAATTGGTTATGATGCTAAGGATGTCCAACGGTTTGCCGAATCATGGTGAACCATTTTTTGTGGACAATAATACCGAAGCGTGGTATAATGTTCTTCAATGGTTGTGAAGGGATTAAGTAGCTTCTATTTTGCGTGCCGCAGAGAGTTCCTGGTAGGTGTGAAGGAACGCCGCAGATTTTAGCGAATACCTCCCGGAGCCGCAGATGCAAACACAGCAGTTTTGGAAGCTGTCAGTCGTGTCTGCCGGGTGCGCCCGTTATGGCGCGAGAACGTGTTTGCGTTCGGCAAGGCCGCTTTTGCGGCAAACAGAGGTGGTACCACGTAAATTGTTTTTTACGTCCTCTGCTCCGGTTATCGGGGCAGGGGACGTCTTTGTTT
>DATMYZ010000068.1:0-6246 GCA_035560675.1 Clostridia bacterium | reverse complement strand
ACATATACCCCTACAAGTATTGAAAGGAGTGTTTATTTGATTTCTCTTTCTAAAAATGAGGAAAAAAGAACTGTACTCTTCCTCGCTGTTTCAGCGGTTTCCCTGTTCGTCAGCTTTTTTCATCTGGCGAATATGCCCTTCGACGCAGCTTGGATTGCCATTCTGCTCTGCGGCATTCCAATCATCAAGGAAGCCGTTATCGGTCTGGTCACCGCATTCGACATCAAGGCAGACGTTTTGGTCGCCCTTGCGCTGATTGCCTCTGTGTTAATCAATGAGACTTTTGCCGCCGGTGAGGTTGCTTTCATCATGGCGATCGGGGCGTATCTGGAGGAACGGACTGTGGCAAAAGCGCGGGCCGGAATTGAAAAAATTGTCTGTCTTACCCCCACGACCGCTCGTGTGGTGCGCAATGGCAGAGAAGAGGTCATCCCCGCCGAACAGATCAAAATCGGTGATGTTCTGCGCATTCTGGCTGGAGAAACAGTCGCCGTGGATGGGGTCATACTTAAAGGTCAGACGGCTATCGACCAGTCGGTCATGACGGGCGAGTCGCTGCCCGTAGACAAGACAGAGTGCGACCCGGTATTCAGCGGCACCGTCAACCAGTTTGGCACCTTCGATATGGCTGCGCAAAAGGTTGGTGAAGACAGTTCCCTTCAACGTATGATTAGACTGGTCGAATCTGCCGACGCCCAAAAAGCTAAAATTGTCGGCATAGCGGACCGCTGGGCCACATGGATTGTCATTACCGCACTTCTGGCCGCCATTATCATCTGGTTTACAACACACGAGATTATCCGCTCTGTTACGATCCTCGTCGTGTTCTGCCCCTGCGCACTGGTACTTGCCACTCCGACCGCAATTATTGCAGGAATCGGCAACGCTACAAAATTTGGCATCCTAATCCGTGAGGGCGACGCGCTGGAGCGGCTGTCGCAGGTCAGGTACATCGCCTTTGACAAAACAGGTACCCTCACCTATGGCAAACCCGCGGTGGTATCAGTACACAGCGTCGATCCCACGCTGGATGACGCGGCGCTTCTCAAACTGGCAGCTGCCGTCGAGCTGCGCTCCGAACATCCGCTGGGCAAAGCCATCGTTGCCGGATATCAGCAGAAATACGAAACCCTGCCGGAGCAGCCGGATACCTTTCGTCTCTTACCCGGGCGCGGCGTCGCCGCCCATATCGGAGGGCAACCAGTATTGGCGGGGAATAAAGCGCTGATGGTAGGGCAGGCAGTTGCACTTTTAGACCCGCTTCTTCAACTTGCTAAAAAAGATGAGGCAAATGGCTGCACCGCCATTTATGTTGCAAGAAACCAACTGGCTGCCGGTTTTATATCGCTGTCCGACACCGTGCGGCCTGATGCCGCTCGCACTGTAAAAGCCATCTGTGATTGCGATGTTCAAACCGTGCTGCTGACCGGCGATACCCAAGCGGCAGCATACCATATTGCCCAGGCTGTAGGTATTCAAGATATTGTGACCGATTGTCTGCCGGAACATAAGCTAAATCATATTCGAAGCTATCAGCAAAGAGGAAAACCAGTTTGCATGGTAGGCGACGGCATCAACGATGCGCCTGCGCTTAAAGCTGCGCATGTTGGCATCGCCATGGGGGGCATAGGCAGTGATATCGCCATAGACGCTGCGGATATCGTTCTGGTCGGGGACGATATCAAGGAGATACCACACCTGCTTCGGCTCTCCAAAAAGACTATGAAAACCATTCGCATCAATCTTGCAGCATCTATGATATTAAATTTTGTTGCGCTTATTCTCGCAATGACCGGCATTTTGAATCCTGTTGTCGGCGCACTGGTACATAATATGGGCTCCGTAGCCGTTATTATTAATTCGGCACTGCTTTTAAATTGGAGGGAAAAAGAATGAAAGGATAGATTGTGTTTTCATTATTTTTGATTGTTGGGTTGGGCATGCTTATTGCCGGCATTGTTTATATGAGCAGGAAAAGGATGATCCTGGTTCGATAAAAATATATCAGGCGATCTTGCTCATCGGTGCTGTTCTAACTGCGGCGGATATTCTAATAAAGTTTGTATTTTGAGGAGCCTTCATATGAGCCAACTCCCATCGTTATTTTCGTGTTTAATGCCCCTCACCGCCGCTGGGGCCGACCGTGTGGCGCAGGTACATCTCTCTCCTGTGGCACAGTAGCATGCCCCGCTCCCAGCATAAAAACGGCCAGAAGCGGGGCAGCACGATGAGAGAAGCTTTACTGTATTGATTCTAGAATCGCATTGGCCAGATTGTCAAGTTCTGGCACCTTATCGGCGCCCAGCGCAGAAGCCATGCACAGCCGTTCATTCATAACGGTCATATTCTTCATCTCATCCGTGATAAACTTATTCATTAGGTCACCCACCTTGCAGGCCCATGAACCGTTTTCGATAATAGCTACGGTGCGGTTCTGAACGTTGAGTGCCTTCATATCCATGAGAAAATCGTGCATCTTGGGGTAAATGCCAAGGTTATAGGTCACCGAAGCCAGTACCAGATGGCTATATTTGAATACCTCTGAAATAAGCTGTGACACGTCGGTGCTGGAAACATCGTACATGACCACATTGGTCATGCCATTTTCGCAAAGGCGGGCAGCCAACGCCTGCGCCGCGCTCTCGGTGTTGCCGTACATCGAAGCATAGACGATCAGCACGCCCTTCTCCTCGGGCTCATAGCGGCTCCAAAGATCATATTTCTGAATAAAATACAGCAAATCTTTGCGCCAGACGGGACCGTGCAGCGGGCAGATAAATTTTATCTGATCAATGATTGTACCGGCCTTTTTCAAAATCTTTTGAATATGCGGCCCGTACTTTCCGACGATATTGGTCAGATAGCGGCGTGCATCATCCAGCCAGTCGCGATCAAAGTTGACTTCATCGGCAAACAGCTTACCATCGAGTGCACCAAAGGTGCCAAAAGCATCGGCAGAAAACAATGCCCCACTCGTTTCGTCAAAGGTAACCATCACCTCAGGCCAATGCACCATAGGAGCAAAAATAAAGTGTACCTTGTGCTTGCCAAAGCTATAGCTGTCGCCTTCCTTGACTTCGATACGCTCATGGGTATCCACCTGGAAACCGAACTGGCGCATCAGCATAAATGCCTTTTCGTTACTAATCAGCTTGAGCTTAGGCCAGCGGATCAATATTTCTTCAATGCTGGCC
Organism: Clostridia bacterium; assembly: GCA_035560675.1. Lineage (GTDB taxonomy): Bacteria > Bacillota > Clostridia > Oscillospirales > Ruminococcaceae > Yanshouia. The sequence goes on along the minus strand of DATMYZ010000068.1, from coordinate 3,052 downwards.
GCGTGGTCGGGCTCTAAATGGTTGACGACCAGATAATCCAATGGGCGTCCGTTTAAGACATGAGTAATATTCTCCAGAAACTGACGGCACGATGACCAGTCGACCGTATCAAACAGCACGGTGCTTTCATCCAGCAACAGGTATGAATTATAGGATACTCCCCGCGGAATGGGAAACGCATTTTCAAACAAAGCCAGCCGATGGTCATTGGCGCCTACCCAGTACAGATTTTCTGTCACATTTCTTACGCAATACATCTCTGTTCCTCCTTTCGGCTTTAAGCCTCAATAAACTGATCTTTGGGCTCGGCGCACTCGGGGCAGACCCAATCCTCCGGCACATCCTTAAACTGTGTTCCGGGTGCTATCTCGGCATCCGGGTCGCCCAATTCAGGAATATATTCATAGCCGCAACCATTGCAGATATAGCGGGGGCCAATCGGCTCGGGTCTGGGCAGAACAGGGCGTTTAATCTTGACCATAGGGGGCGCAGCAAGCTTATCGCCGGTATCTAATGCCGCGGTCAGCAGCGGCAAAATTTCGTTAACATCACCAACAATGCCATAATCGCAGTTTTTAAAGATGGTAGCGTTGGCATTTTTATTAATAGCTACTATTGTAGAAGCATCCTTTATTCCCTTTAAGTGCTGAATTGCGCCTGAAATACCACAGGCAATGTACAGGTTGCCAATAAACTTTTGGCCCGACATCCCTACATAGCGGTTTAAGGGCACAAACTTGAGCGTTTCTGCCACTGGGCGTGAAGACCCAATAGCCGCACCAGCAGCCTTGGCGAGTGCTTCAACCAGCTTCATGTTCTTTTTGTCGCCAATACCCTGACCAGCGGAAACCACGCGCTCTGCTAACGCAATCGGCGTATCGATAGAAATGCCAACGGTAAAGTCGTAACCGTCCTTTTTCAGTGCCGTTACCAGCGCCTCAACCTGTGCCTTGGCGTCACCCTCGCGGAACAGCGTCTTCTTGCGCACGCCAGTTATGGGCGCAGTCTTGGCAAAACGAGGGGAATTTCCCTCCTGCTTTGGGGGCTTGCCCAGAATATGTGAGGCGATAACAATGCGCTGAATTTCGTTGGTGCCCTCATAGATAGGGGTGATTCTGGCGTCGCGATACATTCGCTCGACCTCCATGCCCTTGAGATAACCGGTGCCACCGAAAATCTGGAGCGCCTCGTTGGTTACCTCCACCGCAATGTCAGAGGCATACTGTTTCGCCATAGCTGATTCCATACCATAGGGTTCATGGTGCTCTTTCAGCTCTCCTGCGGAATAAACCAGAAACCGCGCCGTGCGCAGCTTAGTAGCCATATCGGCAAGCTTGAACGAAATAGCCTGCTGGAAGCCGATTGGCTTGCCAAACTGAACACGTTCTTTAGCGTAACTGACTGCCTGCTCAAACGCGCCCTGTGCAATTCCCAGCGCCTGTGCCGCAATGCCGATACGCCCACCGTCGAGCGTCGCCATTGCAATCTTGAAGCCCATGCCCTCTTTGCCAAGCAAATTCTCTTTGGGCACCCTAACATCGTTAAAAATCAATTCCGCCGTCGAAGAGGAGCGTATGCCCATTTTATCATAATGATCACCGAATTCAAAGCCCTTCCAGCCTTTTTCAACAATAAAAGCCGAAATGCCTCTCGTGCCTACATCGGGCATCGTAACAGCAAACACGACATAGGTGTCAGCCTTAGGGGCGTTGGTGATAAATATTTTGCCACCGTTAAGCAGATAATAGTCACCTTTATCCACGGCGGTTGTCTCGGTGCCACCCGCATCAGAGCCGGCATTGGTTTCGGTCAGACCGAACGCGCCAATTTTTTCGCCTTTACATAGCGGAACCAAATAATTTTTCTTTTGCGCCTCGGTTCCATAGGCAAAGATAGGCCAGCAGCCCAATGACGTATGGGCAGATAAAATAACGCCCGAGCCGCCATCAACCCGTGCCAGTTCTTCCACAGCAATGGCATAGCTGATAATATCCAAACCCATGCCGCCCCATTCCTTGGGGTAAGGGATGCCCATCATCCCCATTTTGCCGAGGTCTGCAACCGCCTCGTCAGGAAACCCGTTTTCCTTATCCAACAAAAATGTCAGAGGTTTAATCTGCTCTTCCGCAAACTTGCGAATTTTAGCCCGGAGCTCCTCGTGCTGTTGCGTGGTTGTGAATAACATGCTGTTTCCTCCTTTTGCGCCTATACTCGATATTTTTTATCCACTTTAAAGTTAAATAAAAACTCAATCGCCGAACAAAACTTTTTGAAGACTGTGCATGGCTAATTCCTGATTAAGCTTCTTCTGAACAGAGGTCAGATAAAGATGCGTATGGCAAACCGTATTACCATGTGCCTGACGCCATTGGCACAAATGACCCGGCAGCATACAAACGCTGACCGCCGTGTCCTGTTCCATGACCTGAATTAGCTGATAAAGGGTAATTTGATCCAGCCCAAGCGCTAAAATACAGCCGCCATCTGCCCCGCGAAGAATTCGGACCATGCCGCCTTTTTGAAGTTTTTTAAGAATTTTATAAGCAAATTGATGTGGAATTTGCTCACTTTGAGACAGCTGAGCTGTTGTGCGCTGCTCACCGTGCGCCAATGCCCGCAGAATGCGCAATGCATAATCCGTTTCCTTTGTGATAAGCAACCAGGCATCCTCCTTCTTTTTTCTTTCTCCACTGTATCAAATCGGACTATGTTTATCAAGTATTTTTCAACCAAAAATGAAAACGTGTTTTTAGGCATAAAAGCCAATTCAGGCTTTATATTCCCCTCCACTATCTTGTGTCCGATAGTAGTTCGCTCGAGGTTCCTCTCCCCCCAAAAAAGCAAATAGAACTGCTTGTTTCAAATATTCAATTTATGAAACTGTTTTTTGCAATCGCCTTTTATATAAGTCGGCGGCCCCGGCACAGCAGGGACCGCCCAAAGGTCTTTCCATCGTGGAGGCACACGAAAACACGACTCAACGCTCGGTCAGCAGCTTATTTAGCCGCGGAATGTCATTTTATTATGTGCACCGGTCTTCCAATAAATGACC
>DATMYZ010000067.1:0-2230 GCA_035560675.1 Clostridia bacterium | reverse complement strand
GGATATTACAGTCATTTATGCCTATCACAAAACAAAAGCCATGCGGTGCTGTTTACCCGCATGGCCTCGCCTGTCGGTATAATTGTTTTTAGGGCTGCTTGCCAATATAGGCCAGAATGCCGCCATCTACATATAGAATATGACCGTTTACAAAATTAGAGGCGTCGGAAGCTAAAAACACCACCGGCCCGGCCAAATCTTCTGGGGTACCCCAACGGGCAGCCGGCGTCTTAGAGATGATGAACCTGTCAAAGGGATGTCTGCTGCCGTCGGGCTGTATCTCACGCAACGGAGCAGTTTGCTCGGTGGCGATATAACCGGGGCCAATACCGTTGCACTGGATATTTTGTCCGCCATATTCCGAACAGATATTGCGGGTAAGCATCTTTAACCCGCCCTTGGCGGCAGCGTAGGCCGACACCGTCTCGCGACCTAATTCACTCATCATCGAGCAAATGTTGATAATCTTGCCACGCCCTTTTTGAATCATACCGGGCAAAACGGCCTTGGCCATCAAAAACGGCGCAATCAGATCAACATCCACCACCCGTCGGAAGTCCTCGACTGACATGTCGGTCATCGGCGTACGCTGAATAATGCCAGCATTATTTACCAGAATATCCACACCATCCACATCGCGTTGAATCTGTGCCACCATCGCCTGCACAGCCATTTCGTCGGTCACGTCACAGAGATAACCCAACGCCTCGATGCCTTGCTCATGGTAAGCCGCGCGAGCCTTTTCCAGCCGGTCGGGGCTGTGGCCGTTAAAGGCGATTTTAGCGCCGGCGTGCCCTAACGCACAGGCCATGCCAAAGCCGATGCCATGGGTGCCGCCGGTTACCAGCGCCACTTTCCCCTGAAGAGAAAACTGATTTAAACTATCCATTTTGGGCCTCCTCATCAACGCAGTTGGGCAGTCGAGATGCCGTCCATGTCGTCAAATGCCTGATTCTCCCCGCCCATGGCCCAAATAAAAGTATAGTTGCTGGTACCGGCACCCGCGTGGATACTCCACGAGGGGCTGATAACGGCCTGCTCATTCTGCATAACAATGTGGCGGGTCTCCTGGCCCTCTCCCATCATATGGAATACGACCTGATCCTGCGGCACCTCAAAATACATATAGATTTCCATACGGCGCTCGTGGGTGTGGGCGGGCATGGTGTTCCATACACTGCCGGAATCCAGCGCCGTCATACCCATTGAGAGCTGACAGGTCGTGAGCACGTCAGGGTGGATAAACTGGTTAATAACACGCTTGTTAGAGGTTTCTACCGCGCCCAGCGGCTTTTTGGCCGCGTCGGCCAGCTTGATCAGACGGGTTTCATAGCTGCAATGAGCCGGTGCCGACACCATATAGAACTTGGCGGGCGCTTGCGCGCTGTCGCTGGAGAACAGCACCTCTTTGGCACCACGAGTAATATAGAGACAGTCTTTATGGCCCATCTCATACACCTTGCCATCCACCGTCACCTTGCCCGCACCACCGATGTTGAACATGCCGATTTCACGGCGTTCTAAAAAATAGTGGGTGCCAAAGCAACCCCATACGTCAATGCCCTTGTCTATTGAAACGGTTTCATGCACCGGCATGCAGCCCACCGTGACCATGCGGTCGACATGGCTGTACACTGCTAATACCTGATCAGCCACATAAAGATCTTCAATTAAAAACTCTTTACGCAGTTCCTCGGTCGTGTAACGTTTGACATCCCGTTGGTTGGCAGAATATCGAATATCCATTAAAATTCTCCCTTCATCACCGGCAGCCCGTTGTAACGGCTGCCCGATTGTATCGTCTGATGTTTATCGCACAAAATCTTCGCGCATGGGGGTGAAAATATCAAGCAGAATACCTTTTTTAAGGCAGGTGCAGCCGTGCTGTACCCCATTCTCTTTCAAAAGTGTGTCCCCTGCTTTGACCACATGGGTTTCGCTGTCGATGGTAAAAGCAAACTCACCCTCAACAACATAGGTAATCTGCGTGTGTGGGTGGCTGTGCAGGCTACCCACAGCCCCTTCTTCAAAGCTATTTTCTACGCACATCAGGCCGTCTGTATAAGCCAGAACGCGGCGCACTACGCCGGGCGCAGCTGCCTGCGGCAGCGTTTCTTCATGGGCGACCCAGCGCTGTCCCTTTTCGGTCACCAGCATATGTCCATCCTCCATTAAAATTTTGTATAGCGTTAACGTTTACTTAATTGTAAGCAAATTAGCAATTTAAGTC
>DATMYZ010000066.1:0-9369 GCA_035560675.1 Clostridia bacterium | reverse complement strand
TACATGATGCTTTTCCTTCAAAAATAATGCATAATGAAACAGATGATCCCCCATAGAACAAGCAATAACTGTCGGAGGCTGGCTATGAATCTGAAGCATCTAAAATATTTTGTTGAGATTGCAAAATATGGCTCAATAAATAAAGCGGCGCAGGCTTTGTATATATCGCAGCCCCATTTAAGCCATATCATTAAAGACCTGGAGGACGACATTGGATTTGAGCTGTTTTTTCGCACCAAGCAAGGTGTGGTACTGACAACGTCGGGTGCCCAGTTTCTAAAGCACTCCAACGCTATCATGCAGGAGATGGAGAGCCTTAAGCAGATAACCAGAAAGCCCAAGCGCCACACCGATACCCTGAACATATCAATGACCAAATTCTCACACACAATGGAGAGCTTCATTGAGTTATGCAAAAATCATGAGAATTCGGAGAACTTTTCGTATAAGCTTTATGAGGGCAGCACCATCGACGTCATCAGCGATGTTGAATCAGGAGTAGCCGAGGTGGGCATTATCCATTTTGCCATCGAGCAAAGCGAGGATCTCATGAATTTGTTCCGCAAAAAAGAACTAACCTTTATTCCGCTGGTCAGGCTCTGTCCGCATATCTGTATCTCAAAGGACCACGAGTTGCTCAGACGCGGAGAAAAAGTGACGCTGACTGCGCTTCGCGGCTACGGATTTGTGCGCTATATCGACGAGTATGAAGATTTTATTTACCATCTCGCTTCCGAAAGCCTTCAGATTGATCTCAACTCTTCCTCCAAAATTGCCTTTGTTACCGGACGTTCTGCGCTGATGCACCTGATTGCAAGCAGCAACTTTTACAGCATTGGGATACAGGCCTTCGATGCACAAAGCTCAATGTATAATGTCCTTTCCGTTCCGGTTGAAGGTGGTGCCGAGCTGTTGCAGTTCGGGATAATTCTTCCTCCCCACACCGAGCTGGGAGACACGCTGGAAGAATTTATTAGAATTGTCACTCGCCGTTTTCAGTGTCTGACCAAAATAAATGCAGGATAAAACAGTGCGCTGGGGGCGTGGCTTTTGAAGTCACACCCCCAGCGCGTATTCTTAATAAAATACTACAGAGCGAACTATATTGTCAAACCGATTTGTATTGGCAGACTGCTTAGTCTCGTTTTTCTATTGGTTTGGCTATATCATGAAACGGTTAGACTAGGGCTTGTTTGTAAATAGAAAAAATGACGAATAATTGGCTGTAAAAGCGTTGCTTCAAGGAAAAAAACGCAGGAATACTGAATGTATTCCGAGTATTTTTGACCCGGAAGCTGCCTTTTAAGTAGAAATAGACGATGTTTTTAATTTTACAATCAGCCCCTAGATTTCAATCTCGCAATCGAGCGCAAACGACCAGATTATGCATTCTGTTACCGGCACCGGTAGTACCGAGGCCAGCATTTCGCGGTATAAGCTCAGCTGCGGCGCATAACGTTCATGCAGTATTTGCGCATTCTTGACATAATCGGTTTTATAGTCGATGACAACCGCATGATCCTGCTCAATCAAAATGCAGTCGGCAATGCCCTGCAACATCGGCGCCTCGTTGTTTTCGGCGGTCAGCTCGACGGTGGATGCACACGCGGCGGCACTGACCATAAAGGCAAATTCCCGCAGCACCTCGTCGGCGGCAAAAACACGCTGTGCCAAGCCGCTTTGAAAGAAACGCTCAATTTTATCCAGTTCCACCAGTTCAGCCTGACGCTTGGAAAGAATGCCTGCATTACTAAGCCGCGCCACCTCGGCGGTGACATCTTTTTGCGCCGCTGAATAGTCACAATACTGCATAAAGGCGTGCACCGCCGTACCCCTTTCGCTGCCCGACGACGCCGACCCCAGTGTGAAGGCGGGCTTTTTTGCAAAACGAAACTCCCCACTCTCAGGATGCGTCAGTTGCGAAACAGCCAACTTTGAGGGCGTTTTTGTCGCTTTGGCAAAGGGATAGGCAAACGCCAGTCGCTTAGAAAGCGCGGCAGCCAACGCTGTGTCAGCGGGCGGCAGCACCACACTGGCAACGTCAAACAAGCTTTGCTGAGCGTCCTGACCGGTCTGCGGTAACGTATCCGTTTGATTTTGTTCTTCTAAAAAGCTGAAATGCAGCCCGATTTGCCCTAGCGTATTGCCCAGGCGTAGCGAGTGCGCGGCATCGCCGTAGCAGCCCAGCGCCAACATCAGCCACTCGGCGTAGTTCTGGCATTCGCGCACCTGCGCTGGACCGGGCACGCTGCCGTCGGGCGAAAGCGCCTCGGCAGTTTCCAGCGCCTTTTTCATGGCGGCAGTGACAATCAAACGCTCTTTGGCACGGGTGGCAGCCACATAGAGAATACGCAGCTCCTCCGAGAGCATGGCGCGTTCGCTTTCAATACGCACCGCCTCCAGCGGCACGGTGACAAACTGCTGCTTGAGTGCAGGGTCACGCCGAACGCAGGCAAACCCCAGCTCAGAGTGCAGCAGCGTAGATCGGATTAGATCGTTCCGGTAAAAGCTGTGGTCGCGCCCCGCCTGGCAAAGAAACACCACTGGCCATTCAAGCCCCTTGGATTTGTGGATGCTAGTGATGAATACAGCGTTGGTCTGCTCGCCGACATAGGCGGGCGCGAGGTCGCCGCTTTGTAGTGCCCGGTCAATGAGCTTTAAAAATGCAGAAAGACCACGATGCCCGTTCTGATGATACTGTTCGGCATACTGCGAGAGCAGCAGCAGGTTTGCAAACCGCTGTCTTCCCCCCTGCATTGCTCGGCAGAGCAGATCGAAGCCAGTGGTTTCAACCGATTCGGTAATCAGCTCGGCAGCGCTGGTCATCAGCGCACGACGCCTCAGATGCTCAAAGATATTTAAAAATGCGCGAGCCCGCGCGTCAACTTCTGCCGCTTTTTTTACAGCAGGATAAAAATGTCCACTGGGGACCAGCAGGCGGATTCTGGCAAGCGCATCGTCATCAAAGCCGAACATCGGCGACAGCATCGCGCCGATGAGCTCAATATCCAGCGTCGGGTTATCCAGCGCGCGCAGAAGATTCATCACCGCCGTAATTTCAAAACTATCTAAAAATCCGCTCTCTATCTGAGCAAACGCCTCAATACCGACCTGCTCCAGCGCGCGGCGAAAAATATCGGCCTGCGCTTTTGGCGAACGAAGTAATATAGCGATATCCCCTGCGCGCACCGGGCGCAACACGCCGTGATCGGTCACGGGGGCACCACTGTCAAGCAAGCGCTTAATTTCGCCCGCAGCGTACAGCGCTTCGGCTTCGGCGGCATCGCCAGCATTGAGACTGCCCTGCTCTAAAAGATGGAACTGCATACCCGCACCGTCAACCGGCGGATAGGCGACAAGCGCATTGAGCCGATGCCCGGCGTCATAAAAAAGATCGCCGACCCGTTTTGAAAACAGCGGCTCAAAAACGCGATTGACCGCTTGAGTAATTTCATTCCGGCTGCGAAAATTGCCGCTTAACGTAATCAGTTCGGGCTCATGCGGAGCGCTGTTTTGGGCATATTCTTCGCTACGGTGCAGAAAAATCTCGGGCTGCGCCTGCCTAAAACGATAAATGCTCTGCTTAACGTCACCGACCAGAAACAGATTTTTGCCGTTAGAAAGCGCTGTGACAATCATATCCTGCACGGCGTTGACGTCCTGATATTCATCGACCATAATTTCATCAAAGCGCCAACCGATGGTTTGCGCCAGCGGTGTCTTATGTAACGCCCCTTGTTCATCCCGGGCCATAAGCAGACTAGCGGCAAACTGTGCCAGATCTGAAAAATCGAAGATGCCCGACGCGCATTTTTGCGACAGCAAACGGCTGTCGGTATCCTTAACCAATGCAAACAGCCTGCGTAGTTTTGGTAGCAGGTCAGCCACATCCTCAGAAAAATCTGCAAGATTGGCTGACAAAACCTTTGCTTGCAGCGTTTCGATAACATCTTTTTGCCGCGTGCGCAGACGTTGAAGCTGCATCTTTCGCTCGGCGCAGGCGCTGCGCTTGGCGGCCTTGAGCGGCACAGCCCTGTAACCACGCAGCAGGTCGGACGCCTCATCCCAAGCGCCGTGTTCAAGCATTGGGCAGAGCGCTTCAAAAAGCATGGTATCAGCTTCAAATGCCGGAAGATAGCTAGCGAAATCCGGTTCGTCGCGCAGTTCTTCGACCGCTATTTTTGCATCCGACAAACACCTCTTCGCTGTTTCGGCGGCGTATTGCAACAGAATCTTGCCCCACACGCTTTTGGCTGGGTCGGCGCAATGTTCATAGACTTTAAGCTTTTCATCCAGCCAATTGATATAAAACGGATGGGTGCGGGCAAAATCGAGCACTCTCAAAACGGTACCCGCAAGGCTTTGATCACCTCGCTTTTGCGAAAGCAGTTCAGCCAGCGCGCCAAATGCGGCATCGTCGCGGTCGGCATAGGCCGCTTCAAGCGCGGCATCCACCGCCTGCTCGCGCATTGCGTCCAGCTCCTGCGCATCTCCTACTCGAAAAGCCGCCGGCAGTCCCAGCAACTGCCAGTTCTCGCGCAGCAGGTTCAGGCAGAGTGAATCAATGGTGCCGATGACCGCGCGGTCCAAAAGCTGGCGCTGACGTCGCGCCGACGCATCCAGCGGGTGCTCAGCTATATATTCGGTCAGCTTTAGCAGCATACGCTGCTTCATTTCCTGCGCAGCAGCACGGGTAAAGGTAACGACCAGTAACCTGTCAGCATCAATCGGCGCATCGGCATCGAGCATGCGGCGCACCGCGCGCTCGGTCAGCACAGCGGTTTTGCCGCTGCCCGCCGCGGCGGAAACCAGAATGGTGTGTCCGCGCGCTTCTATCGCGCGGCGTTGTTCGTCAGTCCAATTTGTTTTATTTGCCATCGTCGCTTCCCTCCCCGTTTAAAATAGCGGCGCGATCAAGCTTGACAAGCGCACGCACCGGGTCGCCCGGTTCAAAACCGCAGGCCGTTCTATAATCACAAAAATTGCAGGGAGATTCCCCATTTCGGCAGCTCGGCAGCGCCGCGATATCGCCCGAGTAAAGTTGCTGCGCCATCGCCTCAATTTTCCCCTCGACCAGCCGCCAGAGCTTTGTCAGCTCCACTATAGAATAGAGCGCGTCGGTCTTTTTGCCGCCCATGGCATAGGGGATGTAAGTGCCGTTTAAATCGCGTTCCATGCCGCGGAGCACATCTTCGTCCGACAATAGCAACCCATTCATGGCATATTGCTTATGCCGCTGCTTTTCAAATTGATAGGGGTCGGTGCCGCGCGCGCTTAATATATAGCCACCCTGCGCCGGCACATAAAGCGCGCCCGCTGGGGTCGCCCCGCCGAGTTCGCCCGCACCGTTCTGGCAGATTGAAAACAGATAAATAAGCATCTGCAAATTCAGCCCGTAATAGACCTCATCAAGCAAAAAGCTCTTTTTACCGGATTTGTAATCCAGTACACGCAGATATTTTTTGCCGTTAATGATCGCAGTGTCTACACGGTCGGCTGTGCCTTCAATAAGAATTTCGGTGTCGGAGCCGATTTTAAACACCGGTGGGCGAACCTGCTTCCCTTCGCCGATTTCGAGCTCAAAGGCAACTGGTTCGAAAGCGCTTTGCAGTAATTCCTCCGCCAGATGGCACACCATATCGAACAGCCAGTCGCCAAGGCGTTCAAAGTTACGCAGCAGCCGAGCGGGCAGCAAATTAGGATCACCCGCACATTCGGCCAGATAGCCCACCGTCTCGGCAGCGATCTGCCGTCGGAGCTGTTCGGCCGGCACAGCTGAAAGCCCTTTACCTCCGTACTGCGATAGTAACCGTTCGAGCACGCGGTGAATGAGCACGCCCGCCTGAATCGGCGACAGTTCAGCCTTTTGCCGCTTTCGCGCACCAAGCCCCTTTTGTATATAATAGGTAAACGGGCATCGATAATACTGTTCCAGCCGCGAGGGCGACAGCTTTAAGCGCCTGCCGAACAGTTCGGGCGGGATAGCAGGGTCTTCCAGCGCGTGTACGCGTTTTGTGTCGGCGTGCAGCAGGCGCGCCACCCGCTTTGGCTCCATCGTTTTTTTGCCCAGCGCAACCAGCGCGGCCAAGCGACTGTCTGGCGTGTCTCGGCACTCGGCGATGGCCTTTTCAAGTCCCGCAGCCGTCCAGACACGCCAAAGCACGGGGCTATCCTGGTCGGACATCAGCGCGGCGGCGCGCAGAAAGATAGCTGAAGGCAACAATGCCGTGCCCGCCGCATCGGTGCGCGGACAGCAGACCACCAGTCGCTCGGTGGGCGCCGTCACAGCGCGGTAGCAGAACATCCGCTCAGTAGCCTGAGAGCGGTCACCTTCGGTGAGCAAATCCAGCCCGCCCTCGACAAGCTGCCTCCGCTCATTCTCAGACAGCAGCCCGCCCGGCATGGCAGCAGAGGGAAACTCACCTTCTATTGCGCCGAGCAGGAACACCGCGCGCACGTTTTCGCAGCGGATGCGATCGGCAGTACCCACAGTAATTTCATCGAGCGTACGCGGCACTGTCGCGACCTCAAACCCACCGAACGACAGCTCAATCAACTCGGCAATGCGCTCTTTGGTGACAGCTATTTCCACAGGGATCGCGTCGAACAGTTCTAATAACCCAATAAGCTGCTGCCAAAGCAACGACTGTTCCTCTAGGAATGCACTTTTTTCATCCGGCGGCATGGCCTCAGCGAAGCCCGCCATGTGCCCGGCAGCATCAATCTCCTGTAAAAACCGCCACAGACCCCGGGCAATCTGACCGCCCTGCCCGCTTTCAAGCGCCTGTCGCAGCGTCTGTATCGGTGCAGTGACGCAGTCGCGGGCTCCTTCGAGCAATTCCAGCGCTTTGGCGGCTCGGGGGCTGAATGTCTCAACCATACCGTCAGGATTTTTATAGAATGGACGTTCCCACTCCGACCGGCGTAGTGACCAGATAAAGCTGTAATTTTCAATTGCGCCCACCTGTTCGGGCTCCAGCCCGAACAGCGGTGAACGTGCAACGTCAAGCCAGTCGGCCTCGCGCATGCCACAGGCAACCAGTACTGCTGAAAGCACCCCCTGCGTCAGCACTGAGCAGCGCGCATCGTGGCGCATATCCCAGAAAAACGGGAGGTTAAAACGCTTGAAAACCGAAGGCAATGCCGTTTGATAGCGCGCCATGTCACGGGCGATGACCGCAATATCGCGGTAACGATAGCCCTGTTGTTGAATCAGCCGCGAAATTTCGGCGGCAACTGTTTCCAGTTCGTCGTAGGGGTTGGCACAAAAAAACGCTTTCACCGCTTCGCCACCGCAGGAATTTTTTTCAGACAGTGTTTCGGCGCGGGTAGCGCGCTCGAGTGCCAACAGCGCGCCCGCATGCCAGTCCGGTTCAGGCAGAATGGTCTGTGCAGTCTCAATGCCCAGCGTCTGAGCCAAGCGCAGCAAGCGTCGTCCTGTATCAGCCGCCAGTGAAAAGGCGGGCTGCGTCGTATGGGGCGTGTCGCAGCACAGCGCAACAGTAACTCGCCGCGCTTGGAATAGAAGTGCCGAAATAAGCGACAGCTCAGGTGCTGTAAAACCGCTAAAGTCATCAATATAAATTTCGGCATCCTTTAAAACCGCGCTGTCCGTAAGCCGTTCGGAAGCAAGGTTAAGCATATCCTGCGGCAACAAGCTGCTGCGATGCAAAATTGCTTCGTAGGCGTCATATATCAGTGAAAGTTCCTGAACTTTTTCACGCAGCACACCCGTCGGCATCGCCTGCGAAAACGCCGAGAGTTGCACGGGTGAAAGTCCGGCGTTTTTACATTCCTCCACCACTGAGAGTGTCTGTTCTATAAAACCTCGGCTTCGATAATGTCGGCCGTACACTGTGAGAAGGTCAGACAACTCGTCCAGTGCAACGCTCATGAAAAACACCTGTGCAGCAGGTGTTACTGGCTGGCGGTCGCGCCCGCCCAACTGACGCAGCAGCTGCTCAGCCAGCCGAGAAAAGCTCAGCACCTCTGCTTTGGCGGCGCTTTGACCAAGCATCTGCTGTAGCGCTCGCTCATTATTAAAAGACGCCTGTTCAGGCACGATGAGCACCGCATACCTGCCCGATTCGACCGTTTCCTTTATCTGCTTCTTAACCAGTGTCGTTTTACCGCTTTGAGCCACGCCGGATATAATATGAAGCATGCCATCCCCCTTTTCTCTGTATTATCAATTTTCTAACTTTTATTCTTTAGCGCGGCACACACCCTCTCGGGCGCAAGCCGTTGAACTGCTGTTCTATGCAATTATTTTACCATAAATCAAAGGGCTCCGCCATCCTGTCGAAAAGGACGGCGGAGCCCAAAAACTCTATTTAGTCATGCAGGGCAATATCATCTGGCTTCCTGGCGGAGTTTCAAGCGAAGCTTGTCGCTGATCATCGCGATAAATTCGCTGTTGGTCGGCTTGCCCTTGGTATTATGGATGGTGTAGCCGAAGTAGGAGGTAAGCACATCGACGTCACCGCGGTCCCACGCCACTTCAATGGCGTGGCGAATGGCACGCTCTACCCGAGAAGACGTGGTCGAAAACCGCTTTGCCACAGCAGGATATAACTGCTTGGTAACCGAGTTGATGATTTCAGGGTCATTGACTGCCATCATAATAGCTTCTCGTAGATAATGGTAGCCCTTGATGTGGGCGGGAACGCCAATCTGGTGGATAATGTCGGTGACGGTAATCTCCAGACTGGGTGAACGTCTAGCATCTGTGATGCGCGAGACGTTGTCCGGCCGCTTAACACCTGAAAGCTGCACAACGCGTTCCACCATCATATTGACGTCGAACGGTCGTAAGAAATAATATGCGGCACCCGCAGCAAGCAGTTCTCTTTCGAGTATACCGTTGTCAAAGGTGGACATCATCATAAACATTGGTTTATAGGCCTGTTCGTCCTCCCGTACGGCCTTCATCACCCCAATGGCATCCAGTCGTGGCATAAACACGTCTATCAGCACCACATTGGGATGCTGGTCAAGAATAGCCTGAGTCACCTTTATACCATCCTTCGCCACAAAAACAGCTTCATAACCATAGGTGTGCAAAAGTGCTGCAGCCTGCGCGCAAAATTCCTTATTATCGTCCGCGATGAGTACCTTCATTTTCTCTGCCATGGAATGCTACCTCCTGTTTTAATATTGATTGCGCTGCTTGACTCCCATAGATTACCATATTATACCATTGATTGCAACCCTTTTCGCACAAATAAATTCTATTAATTTCCAATTTTACCAGAATGCCGTACGCACCGAGCAGATTCGGTGCTGATTGGTGATTAACATCGCTTTTTATTCTTTCGTCAAAAAAGCCGAAGTATGAATTCGATTTTTACCATGTTATAACATATAAGC